>CAKPKZ010000013.1 GCA_934167435.1 uncultured Clostridia bacterium
CATTCAATCATAATAAAAATAAGTGCAATAATCAATTACTTCTTAGTAATTAATTACTACACTTTTATAGTACCAAATAAACCTTAAGATTTTAATTCTTAAAGTTTACTTTCAATATTACTAAATGCAGTTCACCAAAAGTGAACTGTACTGAACTGTGCTGAACTGTGCTGAACTGTGTTGAACTGTACTGAACTGTGTTAATTTGTGCTAATCTGTACTAATCCGTGCTCAATGTCAGCAAAAAATATTTTATTTCATTATATACGTTCCATGTGTATCTTTTTTAGATGTTCCTGTCCAAACAATCAAATCCAGTTCCATTAATCTATTCAAAAGCTTTACAGCAGTTGTTTTTCCTCTATTTATAATCTTACGAACATCCTCTGAAGTAACAGACCCTTTATCGTTAATAACTTGCAATATTTGTCTTTCTGGATAGCTTAACAAGTCCCACTTATCTTTCATGACATCCATGTTTTTCAAAGTTTCCTGCTTTCTATTTGCTCTAACTGCAATATTATTATCTAATACTAATAAAACAGAATTTCTATCTGGTTCTGAATAAATAGGATCTTTTAAATAAAATCTTTGCATTTCACTATATATTCTCTTTACACCTTCATTAAGTTCTCTTACAAGCCCCATTTCATTTAAAACTCTTGCAATTTGTGGATTTCTAGAATATCTTTTATTCTTCATAGTTTCCAATGTAACAAATCCACCTAATCTTCCTGGACTTGATATTTCTAATCTATCATCAAATAATTTTACAATTATATATTCTCCACTATTAGAATAATCCCTATGACATACTGCATTTACTAATCCTTCATACCACGCAAATTCTGGATATTCAGCAACAGTTTCAAATACACCATCTTGATTTAAATGTGTAAATTCTCTCAATTGTGAATTAATAAATTCTCTGGCTTGTTCAAGTGTTCTATATAAACACTTGTCAAATGTTCTGTCCTTTATTATATTCATTTCGGTTCCAACTTGAAATTCTGTTCCTTCAAATTTTAATACTCTCACTCTTGCACTTGGTAAATATATCGATGGATTTTTTCCAAATAATAGCATTCCTGCTTTAGTTAGATGATATTTTCCATCTTTTTCTCTTAAAAATCCTCTAGCTTTTAAAACCTCTTCATCTGATAAATCTGTATCTATTTTCTTTTTATAAATTTTCATAACCTCTGTATCAATATCATTTATAGATGATTCTAATAGTACTTCAGCTTCAAAATCTCTTTCTTTTCGGTCATATTCCAAACTTCTTATTTGATTAGCATTTAATTTTATCGAAGAATCTCCCTGCCTACAGAACACTTCATCTTTATTGTTCCTAATTAAATAATTTAACTCAGGCTCAATATGAAATAGCAATAAATTATCATCTTCACCTTTTTCATTTTTTATTTCTATTAATTCAGTTCTGTATGTTGGTGTATTCTTTAAAAAATTGGTAACAACCTTCTGACAGTCATTTAATTTGTCTTTTCCATATACATTAAAACCTTCTATTTTCCCATCATCACATATTCCAACAGCTATTATACCACCGTTTGAATTTGCAAAAGAAGCAATTTCATTTGCTAAATTCTGTAATGATATTTTTGCTTTTTTCCTCTCAAAATATAAATTTTCCTTTTCAGTTTTTAAATATTCTAAATTTATTCTTGAATTTATTTTAGATAAACTCATATTTTCACCTCATAATCCTTTATAATCATACTATCGTTTTCATTTTAACATATAATTTAAAATTAATAAACCCTTTTTGTTTATGTATTTAAGAGTATCAATATTTTATAGTTGGATTTTTCTTGTGACCATTTTCCTAATTTTGCTTGAAATCAAGCATATTTTACAAAAACTGTTCACAACAACAACACTCATGTGTGTATTGACCACCATTTTCTCTTACTCCTGGTAAATATGCTTTTATATATCCAGGTTTTAGTTTTCCCTTTTCAAAAGGAGGATCAAGTAATTTTATAATCCCAGCTTCTCTATCTATTAAATGATTTTCTAAACTTTCTATTGATATATATTTTTTATCATTATCACCTGCATTTGATATTATACTCCAGCTTTGTGCAATACTATCAATTTTACATTCATCATTTTCCATGCTGCCTAACCAATTACCATCATCCATAAAGGCTCTTTTATACCATCTTCCATCCCAACCAGTTGTATTTAATGATTTTTTCAATGATATTTTTATATTTTCATATTTATTCTTTAATTCTATATCTCCCTTTTGCTCACATATAGGAATAAATTCGTTTAATATATAGTAAAGAAAGAAACCGTAGCCAAACACTTTCGCCCTTTCCTTTATTTCCAACTGTACTAAATCCATCATTCCAATCTCCTGAGCCTATTTTAGGAATACCATGTTCACCCAAATTTATACTTTTGTCAATTGCCCTTATACAATGTTTATATAAACTTTCTACTACATTTGAAGGTATATACTCATCATATCTTTCATCTTGTCCTTCTTCTAATTGAAGCCCACTTACATATTCAGTTTCTATATCTAATATTCCCTTATCTCCTGTAAATTTTATATATTCTATAGTCGCAAATACTAACCATAATAAATCATCTGAAAATCTAGTTCTAATTCCTTTTCTTGTTTCTTCATGCCACCAGTGCTCTACATCACCTTCAATAAATTGATGCCTACTATGTTTTATTATTTGCTGTTTTGTTAATTCTGGATCTAAATATTTAAGTCCAAATGTGTCTTGTAATTGGTCCCTAAATCCATATGCTCCTCCTGATTGATAAAATCCGCTTCTTCCTAAAAGTCTACTTTCAATAGTTTGATATGCAATCCAACCATTTAAAATTATATTTATAGATTCTACTGGTGTATACACTTGTAATCTTCCGAAGAAAATCCTTCCAGTAATTTTTTATACAATATAGCTCTTGTTTACAATTTTGAATTTTACTATATTTATATGACATATTCTTTATATCAATTTTATTTTCTTCTACTCCTAGTATTAAAGATATTTCTTTTTCTGAAAAACTTTCAATTTCAACCTCTACTTCATATGCAATACAACTACTTTTTCCTAAAGAATTTTCATTATTTAAACTTATTTTTTTTATACCATCTGGATTACTTAATCCACCATTTCCAAAAAAGAATGTTTTATCTCCTGTATATGACTGTATATTTTCACTACAAGATACATATGCAGTTTCTGTGTCTATTTCACTATTATATAAATTATTTAAATATATAGTATTAGCATTTTTATCAAAGTCCAAATTAATATAATTATCTGATTTTATAATGTCTTCTCCAATTACAATTTTAGCATAATAAATTAGTTTTAATTTCTTCTTATTTGGTGTGGTATTTTTTAATTTTAAAATTCCTACTTTTAAACTATCATTTTTTGGCACAAATACTTCTAATTCTTGTTCTATACCATCACATTTATGAATATATTTTGCATATCCAAATCCATAAATAATATTGTAATTATTATCATCTGGCATTGGATTTAACCCAAGAGACCATACTTGCTTATTTACTACATCTTTTATATATATAACTTCTGACGGAATATCATAACTTGCACTATTTTCCCAACTACTTATTCTATAAAGCCTACTATTTTTATACCAACTATATCCTCCCATGCTTTCTGTTACAATGGTTCCAAATTTTTCATTTGCCATAATATGACTCCACACAGTTGGTAATCTATTATTTTTATTTACTTTTATTAAATATTCTTTTCCATCTTCTGAAAATCCACCATATTCATTATAATATTTAAGTTCTTTATTGTTTTCTATAATATCTACATTTTCCTCTTCACTATTTAAAATAACTAATGTGTTATCTTGCTTACCTACACTTTTATAATTTTCTAAATATTCTTCTTCAATTTCAGTAATATTGTTTTCTATTCCACCTTTTTTACTATTAATTATAATGCTTGCCATAAATTTTAAAAGATCTAAATCATTTTTTTCTAGTTCATTTGCAATAACTGTATAAATTCCACCCTTAATATTTTTTAAATGTACCATTTGATTGTTTAAAATGCTATTTTCTATCTCTTCTCTTACATAATTTTCATAACTATGCTTTTCTTCATCTATAATTACTATATCTACATTAATATTTTTTGTTTTAAAGAATTCATATGCCTTTAGTACCTCATTAATTACATATGCATCATTTACATCTTTAATTTCTACAAGTATTATTGGCAAGTCTCCTGATATGCCATATTTCCAAAGTTCACTTTGTTTATATTTTCTTTTTTTGGCCTTTAACATATTAACAGCTCTTGAAGGATTTTGGAAAATTATATATGACAACATTCTTTGATAATTAGCAATATCTCTTCCTTTTATTCTTAAATATCTGCTTTCTGCCTCTATTTTTGCCTTTGCTAACTCAAATACTCTTTTTACATTTTCTGGGGTTTTATATTTTTGAAGATTTTGTATTGCATTTTCTTTGCTATAATCTATAGACATAACCAAATCCAAATTTACTACCTCTTTTGGTTTTAATTTTATTATTCTTTTTAATGCAACAACAGATTCTGTTACATATCCAATTTTTTTAGAAAATGGAAGAGAATTTTTTATCATGTTAGGAATATTTAAATTTCCCCTTCCTATTAATTTTTCTTTATCTATTTCATATTCAAGCTCTCCAATATTTTCTTTACTTGTAAAAAGTGAAGTAGCTAAAAAAATTTGACTTTCATTTTCATTCCTATTTTTTCTTGTTACTATCAAACTATTAGTTTCATCATCAAATTCAAACATTAAAAATAAATTATTAAATGCCGGATGCGCATACTCTTGCTGTTTATTTGATAATACTGGTTCAAAATACGAACTAACCTCTAAAATTTCTTCTTCATTTCCTATATTTTCTAAGGTTAGCCTTCTTATTTCTATTGGATTATTGCTATCTATAGTAGTTACTACCTTGGATTTTATATTACCATTTCTAATTTTTACCTCATCTTTATCTGGCATAAAACTTATTTCATAATTACTTTTGTTTAAATTATTTTGAGTATAATTTGTTGTCCAAATATCTTTTGTTTTTATATTTTTTATATAAAAGAATATACCTTGTAAATAGTCATCTGTTACTTTATATCTATTTATATAAATATCTTTATACTTACTAAAACCTACTCCTTTTTGATTCATTGCTATTGTATAATTTTCATTTGCTATTACATTTCCTGTTATTAATCTTTCGTCAATCTTTGTATACGTATTTTTTATATAGTCTTCGTAGTCTATATATTTTAGTTTTTCTACTTTTTCTTTATCTTCTTTTGTAACAATATATTTGTCTGGTTTTCTTTCTTGCAATAATATTGAAATCGCTTTTATTTGTGCATTGTCTATAAATCTTTTTTGTAAAATATTATTGTTAAATAAATTATTTATAGAAAGTAATATTAACCCTTGATGATGCGCCATATATGTTTTTACAACACTTGCATTCTTCTTTTTCTCTACCCTCTGTGGTGTAAAATCTATGGATTCATAAAATCCATATTTATCATTCATCCCATATCTTTCTAGCAATTTTAAATTTTTTACTACCTCTTTTGCCTCATCATTTATTGCTAAAATACTTCCATAACTTGATACAACAACTTCGTCTGCTAACCCTCTTTTTAACCCTAGCCAAGGTATTCCAAAAGCTTTATATTGATAATTAGAATGTAAATCTTTTACATTAAATGCCGCTTCTGATATTCCCCATGGAATATTTAATTTTTTTCCATATTCTATTTGACTCATTATCATAAACTTACAAGATTCATCAAGTAAACTTCCTTCATACTTTGGAATATTTATATTTGGCATTAGGTATTCAAACGCCGTTCCTGACCACGATATAAGCCCACTATATCCATTTAATCTGGTTATTGTTCTACTAAGTGACTTCCAATGTTTAACAGGCACATCTTTTTTTGCTATTGCAACTAAACTTGCTTGCCTTGCTTCTGAAGCTAAAAGATCATAATATGAATCTGTTAATTTATTTTCCTCTATATTAAATCCAATTGAAAATATTTGATGCTCATTATCATAAAGCACAGAGAAGTTAGTATTTTCTATTAGTTGGCTTATTGTACTAACAATATTATTTACACTATTTGCTGTTTCTTCTGTACTTAATACAATGTTATTTAAAAAACTTCTTACTACATATAAGTACCCTACAAAATTTCCACTATCTACTGTAGATATATACCTTGGAATCAATGGTTTTAACGTTTTGGTATTATACCAATTATATAAATGCCCATTCCATTTTTCTAAATTTTGTATACTTGTAATTATATTATTTAGCAACTCTAAACATTTATCTAAATTAATATAGTGTAAGTCATATGCAGAAATTACAGCCAACAAGGATAGTCCTATATTAGTAGAAGATGTTCTAGGTACTGTTTTTTCTTTTCTATCTGGCTGGTAATTGTCTGTTATTAAATAATTATTTTCTTTATTTAAAAATTCCTCAAAAAATTTCCATGTTTTATTTCCTATTTCTAAAACATATTGTTGTTCTTGTTTATTCAATTTTTCAAGCTCTGTTTTTACTACTTTTTCTTTACTAATCTTACACATTATATATGGTGTAATAATCCATAAAATAGCAATTATTGCAAATACTAAGTTTGGATATGTTATATACGAAATTACTGCAAATATTATATTTATAAACATGTTTTTATAATACGAACCAACATCACCTTTAGATTGTTTTTCACTCTCTTCAGAGGTAGTCCACTCTAATAAATGTTTTTTACTAATATTACATCTATACAATGTCTTTATAATTGCTTTTAAAGATATATATGCTTTATATGGTAAACAACCAAAAGTTATTATTAGTCTAAGAAAAGCTCCCTTTAGTCCTGTAATTCTTGGTGCAAAATCTTTTTGCTTCTTTTCTCCTTCTTTTTTAAAAATTATTGCATTAACTATTTCTAAAATAAATGGCAATATTGCTACTAAATATAATATTAATATTGTAGTAAACGATTTTACATTAAGTATAATGTTTAAAATAGTTAAATATATATATCCCACTAATATTGAAACTTCTAAAAGACTTCTTCTTAAATTATCAAAAATTTTATATTTAGAAAGTAAATTTAATGGATTTTTTACTTTTCCATTTTTAGTGTTTATATTTTTTCTTAACCATTTAGCAATTTGCCAGTCTCCTCTTATCCACCTAGAAAGCCTAGACATAAAACTTAAATATTTAGTAGGATAACCATCCATAAGCATAATGTCTGATGCTAATCCACATCTTAAATAGTTTCCTTCTAGCAAATCATGACTTAAAACTGTATTTTCTGGTATAGCATTTTTCATTACATTTGAAAAAACACTAATATCATAAATCCCTTTTCCTGTAAATATTCCCTCATTAAAATTATCTTGATATATATCTGAAATTGCATTTGTATAAGAATCTATCCCACCTGCTCCTGCAAATATTTTTGTAAATAAATTCTTATAGCTAATATCCAAATTAACTCCTACTCTTGGCTGTATTATTCCATATCCATTTGTAACAATATTTTTATTCTTATCTATTATAGGTTTATTTAAAATATGTGCCATTGCACCTACTAATTCAAATGCTGACTCTAAAATTAAATCTGTATCTGCATCTAGTGTTATTACATATTTTAAATTTTCTATTGGGTTATTTTCTTCTAGTGTATTTACTCTAAAGCTTCCTTTATTAATATTTAACATATAGTTATTAAATTCATTTAGTAATCCCCTTTTTCGTTCCCATCCTAAATAACACCCCTCAGAATTATTCCAAACTCTACTTCTGTATAAGAAATGAAAAATTGGTTTTTCGTTTTTATTATATTTTTGGTTAAGTTTATTTGCTTGTTTTAA
Source organism: uncultured Clostridia bacterium (assembly GCA_934167435.1). Lineage (GTDB taxonomy): Bacteria > Bacillota > Clostridia > TANB77 > CAG-508 > CAG-269. Next base: position 7,963 of record CAKPKZ010000013.1, read on the forward strand.
TCCTTCTTCTACAACCTCTTTATCAAATTTTTCTTCTTCATTTTTACTCTCGCTACAATCTCCTAATAATGCAAAATATATATTATCTGACTTATTAGCTAAATAAAAAACTTCTAGTTTATTCATTAATTCTCTTACTTTTTCTTTAGATTTTAAAATTGTAGGAATTACAACAATTGTTTCGTTTTGCTTATCTATCCCATTTGAAAAATCAATTTTAGGAATCATTTTAGGTTTTACAAATTTGCTTAAAATATATTGTATTATTTGTATTACTATTTCGCTTGCAGGAATAAGAAAAACAATAAAACTTATAATTAATATCCATGAATTTTTAGAATTTAATGTTAATGACATTAAAGCCGATATTATTATGCTAAAAATTGTTATTGCTAATATATATATTTTTGTTTTTTTATTAGAATCCATTTTTTTATTTAATTTATAATTTAACTGCTCATATAATTCGTCTATACCATTATCTATTAAATAATACCCAACATGTTCTTGTTTTGTGTTTTTTGGACTCTTATTCGAAATTTCTAAAATTTTTTTTGCAATATAAATTTCAGAAATTTTGGTTTTAGTTGATATCTCTTTTATTTTATTTCTATAATAAGCTTTGGTTTTGTAATCCATTTTACTATATACATTAGCAGGGTCATTATTTAAAATTTCCTCTACTCCATTTAATTTTTGAAATATTTCCAAAAAGTCTATTCTTTGTATTTTCTTTATACTTGTTATATAATTACTCATTAAAACTTTTTTAACAGCAATATCAAAATGTTCTTTTTTTATTATATCAGATACAGTACTTCCAGTCATTTCTACCATTTCTTCTAAAGCTTTTAAATATTGATATCCTTTTTTTCCATATCTTTTTAATGTATATGCCATATATTCAACAAAAGAGTATCTCATATCTTTAAATGCATATTTACTAATATGATTTACATCTGTAAATTTTATATCACTTTTACTTTTATTTTCTATTAATCTTTCTGCTATATTCTCTACCTTATATTTTTGAATTTGTGAACTACATATTTTTTCACATACTTCTTTTATATTATTTATTATTGCTATTTGTATAAATAATCCTATATTCCATATTTCGTCCATATTAAGAGTTCTTTTGGTTTGATAACTTTCTATATATTTAATTAAATCATTTTTCTCTATCTTTCCCTCTGTATATGCTACAATTTCTGAAGCCAAAACATAAACTCTTGCAAACCCTTCATAACTTCCATTTGCTATTCCTATAAAGTTTGTATATTTTTTTACAGTTAGTTCTTTTTCAACTTGTTTCACAGTTTCTTCTATTATATAGAAATTATCTAAAAGCCACTCTCCTGCTGGATGAATTGTTATGCCTAATTTTACATGTTCGTTTAATAATTTATATACTTCTTTTATAAATTCAAAATTTTGTAACATTTGTGGTATTGGATAGGTATTTTTATTGGATTTATTATTTAAATTGTGACTTACTGCTATTTTTTCTAAATGTTTTTGTAATTGTTCTTTATCTAGTAAAGCCCCATTTAACTTTAGTACTTTATTTGTATTCAAAAATTTCCACTCCTTGCAATTTGTTTTACACTTATTTTTTGCAAGTTGTGGAAATTTTATGCACTTTATTTATAAATTATATTTTATGCTTCTCTTCTCCAATAAAATAAATATTGTTGTGCTATTCCAGATAAATTACCAAATTTATTTTTGGCAATATTTTCAATTTCTTTTTTACTAATTTTAGTTTCATCTTCTTGTTTTATGTACAAATCATTCATAACTCTTCTTACCCATACATCGATAGGAAACACATCAAACCTTTTTAATTCTGAAAATAATAATATACAATCAGCAACTTTTGGTCCTACACCCGAAAGTTTTAACAACTCTTCTCTAACTTTATTAGTATTATTTTCCTGTTTTAACATCTCTAAATTAACCGTCTTATTTAAAACCATTTGCGTAGTTTCAAAAATTCTAACATCTCTAAACCCTAAACCTAAAGTTCTATATTCACTAACAGTAACATTTTTTAATTGTTCTGGCGTTGGAAAAAAATTATATTTTTTTCCATTCCATTCTACTTTATTCCCATATTTTTCGCAAAGGCTTTCTATTATTTTTTTTATTCTTGGAATGTTATTATTTGCAGAAATTATAAAAGATATTATAGTTTCCCATAAATCCTGGTTTAAAATTCTAATTCCACTACCATATTTTATGCTCTCTTTTATATTGTTATCAACTTTTGATAATGTGCTTTTTATTTTGTTATAATCTCTTTGCATATCAAAATAATTATATACAGTTTCTTTTATATTCTCCTTACATATTCCTTTAAATACTATTTGATTTTTTATGCATTTTACATTTAAAACATTTTCTCCAAATACTCCTGTATAACTATTATCTTCATTTTTATTCCATCTAAAACATTGACCACATTCAAATATATCCTTTAATACAAATGAATCATAATTTTCTAATATAAATTTTTGTTCTTTCATAATTTTCTCCTATAAATTCTTATACTTTTATTATACTATATTTTTATATTTTTTTAAATCCTAATCCTACTACTTCTCTAGAATTTGTAATAATTATAAAACTTTGAGGATCTATTTTTCTTGCTGTGTCTTTTACTTTTGCAACATCCCCCCTTGAAGCAGCACACATTAGCACTAACCTCCTTTGTCCTGTATACATCCCTTTTCCATACAACCCAGTTGTTCCTCTTTGAATTGTATTTCCTATCTCTTGTGCTATTTGTTCATTTTTGTAAGATATAATAATTATTAATTTAGTAAAATATATTCCTTCAAATAATATATCTATTATTTTCCCCATTAAATATATTGCAATTGCAGAATATAAACCAATTTCTATTTCATGGAAAAATATAATATTTAATGTTACTATAACAATATCCATAACAATTATTATATTGCTCATTCTTATATTAGGATTATAGCTCTTTACTATATTACTTACTAATTCAGATCCGCCAGTTGATGCATTTACCTTTAAAATAATTGCCGTTCCTATTCCGATTATTATTCCACCATAAATGCATGCCAAAAATCTATCTTGTGTTAATGGTGGAAGTTTATCAAAAAAATCTATAAATACAGACAATGCTATAGAACCTGTTATAGACTTAATAAAAAAACTTTTCCCTAATCTTATCATTGCTAAAATAAGCAATGGTATATTTAAAAATAAAATTGTGCTTCCCATTGGAATTTTTAATAAATAATAAGTTATTGTTGCAATTCCAGCAAATCCGCCCAGAAGATAATTGATTTGGTAATAAAAATAAAGATACTCCTACTGCCATAATAGCAGCTCCAATTATTGTTCCTAACAATTCTATTATCATTTTTTTTATATGATATTTCTCATCCAAATACATAAAAAATCACCTTTATTACAATTATCTGTAAATACTGGTGATTTTATACATTTTCTATACTTTTTGTACGAAATCTTCATATGTCTTTAATACTTCCACTTTAGATTTTCCCTGTTTTATACTTTCATCTTGTTTTACTATTAAATCAACATCATATGTATCTTTTAGTTTTAAAATATTTTCTTTTTTATGCCCAATTACATTATTTACATCTATTGGGTTAACTGTTACTTGTACTTCTTTAACTTTCACATTTAATTTTTTTATTTTCCCTACAATTGCCTCATACCACATGCCAGACTCTACTAATTGTCTAAATGCTGGATGAAATGGCCCTGCAACTACTTGGCTATTATTACTTCCTGGTTCTGAAATCTCGTCTGTGTTTTGTAGTCCAATTCTTATAACTTCTATTTTATTGTCTGCAAACATTCGAACTAATTCTTCACATATTTCTACTGCTTGTACTAATGGTAATGGCTCATATACACCCTCTTGGTATTCTTTTTCTAATTTAGTACCTTTAACAACTAAAACAGGATAAATTCTTACCATTTTAGGCTTTAATTTTATTAATGCTTTAGCAGTGTTTAGTTCATCTATTTTTGTACTTTCTGGAAGTCCAACCATCATTTGATGTCCTAAATTAAACCTAAACCATCTTATTAATTTAGAAGCTTTTTTTACATCTTCAAATGTATGTCCTCTTCCTGACCTTTGCAATACATAGTCATTTGCTGATTGAACTCCTAATTCTATTGTTTTTACTTTATACTTTTTTAATCTTTTTAATATTTTTCTATCTATATAATCTGGTCTAGTAGAAATTCTAATACTATTAATTTTACCATCTTTTATATATTTATATGCTTCCCCCAATAGCTCTTCTTGTTTTTCTACCTCTATTGCTGTAAAACTTCCTCCAAAAAAAGCAACTTCTTTATTTGCATCTTTATCTTTTATATTTTCTAGGTAATAATCTATTATTTTCTTTACGTCATCTTTTGTAATATTCTTTTTTTGACCACTTATTGATTTTTGATTGCAAAATATACAGTCATTTGGACATCCTAAATGTGGTACAAATATTGGAATAACATATTGTTTTTTCATTTATAGATTCACCTCTTTATTATTTTAAATTTTCTAAAGCATTATGTGCAGCATCCATTTCTGCTTTTTTCTTGCTTGTTCCTGCTCCTTTGGCTAAATATTTACTATTACATCTTACTTCTGCTTCAAATTTTTTATTATGATCAGGTCCTACTTCACTTATAATTTTATACTCTATTTTAACCTCTCCATGTTGTTGCAGTTTTTCTTGTAATACAGTTTTATAATCTTTATCTCCCACATTTTTAGTTGCAATTTCTATTTCTTCTTTTAAATTAGAAATTATAAACTTTCCTGCTTCTTCTAGTCCTCCGTCTATATAAATCGCTGCAATTACAGCTTCTACACTGTCTGCTAAGATAGCCGGTCTATTTCTTCCACCTGTATTTACTTCTGACTTTCCAAGATATAAGTAACTTCCAAAATTACGTTTTTGTGCTATTTTGTATAAACTCTTTTCACATACTACTGTTGCTCTAACTTTAGTCATTTCTCCTTCTTTTAGTTTTTTATAATTATTATAAATATAATCACTTGATATAAACTCTAATATACTATCTCCTAAAAATTCTAACTTTTCATTGCTTGGTATGTTATGTTCATATGCGTATGATGTATGTGTTAAAGCATTTTTTAATAGCTCTTTGTTTTTAAATTTATATTCTATTTCTTCCTCAAATTCTTCTAGATTCATATTTATGACCTCTCATTATTTTTTCATATTTTATCACAAAATTAAATAAAAAACAATGAATTTTTAGTATTATTATTTTAAGTTTTTGCTACTTCTATATTGCATTTTCTGCCTTTTATTTCTTTTCCTTGCATATCTTTTAATACTTCATTTACATATTCTCCTGGAATTTCTACAAAAGAATATTTATCTAAAATTTTTATTTTTCCAATTTCACTTCCAGAAACAATAGTATTAGATGAAATACTACCAATAATATCTTTATTTTTTATACTATCCATTTTTCCAACTGTTATAAATAATTTTACCATCTCTTCTTTAGAATATTGTTCATTAGAAGTTTCTGTATTCTCACTATTTTTGTTTAACATTTCTAATAATGCCATTGCTACTGCTTTTTCATCGTTTTTTTCTAATAGTTTTAATAAAATTTTCTCATTTTTCTTATTTTCCATACATTTTTTATTATCTATAATCTCTTGAATTTCTTCAATTATTTTATCGTCTTTTATCTTGCTTATTTGCTCTTTTGTTGGTAACTTTCCTTGTAGTATTTTTGTATTTGCATATTTTTCTATTCCTTTTATTTTGTTTCTTTCTCTTCCAACAACAAAAGTATATGCCTTTCCACTATTACCATTTCTTCCCGTTCTGCCTATTCTATGTACATAGTATTCCTCTTCTTGTGGTATATCATAATTTATTACTAATTCTAACTCGTCTACATCAATTCCTCTAGCGACTACATCTGTTGCAACTAATATCTTAAATTCACCTTTTTTTAATCTATTTATTATTCTTTGTCTTTGTGTTTGCTTTATATCTCCATGTAAACACTCTGCTTTATACCCATTATGCTTTAATACCTCTATCAAATTATCTGCTTTCTTTTTAGTATTACAAAAAATTACGGCTTTTTTAGGATTATTTAAATCAATTAACCTCATTACAATTTCATCTTTCATTCCTTGTTTTAATTCCAAAGAAATTTGTTCAATTTTATCTACCGTTAATTCTTTCGCTTTTATTTTTATATTTACTGGATTTGTTAAATATTTTTTTGCAATATTTAAAATTCTTTCATTCATTGTTGCAGAAAACAAAACCGTTTGCCTTTGTGATGGTACATCTGAAAGAATTTTATTTATATCTTCCTCAAATCCCATGTTTAACATTTCATCTGCCTCGTCCAAAACCACCATTTTTACGTCATTTAATTTTAATGTTTTTCTTCTCATATGATCCATAACTCTTCCTGGTGTTCCAACTATTATTTTTATTCCTTTTTTTAATGCTCTTATCTGCTTTTCTATTTGTTCCCCACCATAAATAGCAAGGCAGCTAACCCCTTCTTCGTATTTAGTAAACTTTCTTATTTCTCCTGTAATTTGCAAAGCCAACTCTCTTGTTGGGCATAATATCATAGCCTGAACATTCTTGTTTTTTTTGTCTATTTTTTCTATAATTGGCAAACTATATGAAGCTGTTTTTCCTGTTCCTGTTTGTGATTGACCAATTAAGTCCCTTCCTTCTAATATCTTTGGTATTGCTTTTTCTTGTATTGGAGTAGTATTTTCATACCCTGCATCTACTAAAGCTTTTTTTATATTTGTTGATAAATTTAATTCTTCAAATTTTATATTTTTTTCTTCCATATTTATTCCTCTTCTTTAATATTTTCTTCTTCTTTCTTGCCTTTAAGTGAAATTACTGTTACAAATATTCCAGTTATTAAAACAAATAAATAAAAACTAACTCCTCTATTTAATAACATTGCACCACTTATTATATTACTTGGAAAAACAGATTTAAATAATGACATAAATCCACCTTCTGTTACTCCTACTGCTCCTGGAGATGGTATTCCAGATACTGTAGCATATAGTACTGATTGTAATGTTATAATTTGAGCTATATTATACTCACTAAATCCAAATGAACAATATATCCAATATGGTATACTATAATAAATCATAACTTGAACTAATGTTGTAAAAAGTATTTTTACCATTAAAAACTTATTTTCTTTTATATAATTTGCACTACCTTGATATTTACTTAATTCACTTTCTAACTTTTCTTGTTTTTTATCTATATTTTTTATTTTAAAAAATTTCAATACTTTTACTGCAAATCTAACTAGCCCTTCTGATAGTCTTTTTGAAAAAATTCCTATTAGTAAAAGTGCTAATGCACTTAAATTAAGACTCACTCCAATTATAAAAAAGCACCATAGTCCAGTATTTAAATGTTTCATATTTAAACATACACTAATAAAAGCTGCTGATAATGTTATTATTTGAAAACTACATAAGTTTATTAATAATGCTAATGTAGAATTGGCTACAGAAATTTTATCTTTATACATATAATATATTTGCATTGGTTGCCCTCCACTTGCAGCAGGTGTTATTGAACTAAAGAAAAAACCTATTAAAGCATATTTTATGTTTTTCATAATACTACTCTTCTCTTTTAATACTTTAAGGGTTCTTCCTAAATTTATACCTTCTAATAAAAGATACAAACACATACATATTATAGCTATAATAACATATTGTATTTTAACACTTTTTACTACATTATATATGTCTAATATATTTTGATCTTTTAAAATCATGTAAAATGTTAAGCCTATTAACAAAATAAAAATTATTAAGTTCTTAAATATTTTTTTTGACTTCTCCATATCTCATTCCAATCTATATTTATTTAGTCTTCTTTTTAGACTTATTATAATTATACTACATTACTTACGTTTTTGCCAATAAAGCATATAAAAAACGATAAAAAGTTGATCTGTCAACCATTTTATCGTTTTGTTTATGGAGGCACCTATCGGAGTCGGACCGATCATCAGAGTTTTGCAGACTCGTGCCTTACCGCTTGGCTAAGGTGCCTTTTAATACATTATATGCGTAATATTTTATCTTATTACAAAATTTTAAAATTTGTTTTTTGTTTTAAAAATTTCAATATAGCTAAAATGGTTAAAACAGGGATATTAAAATTCTGCTCAAAAATATAAAAAACGCGAAAATGTTCACATTTCACCACTTTCACGTTTAATATTGGAGGCGCCTATCGGAGTCGGACCGATCATCAGAGTTTTGCAGACTCGTGCCTTACCGCTTGGCTAAGGCGCCATTTTATATTTTTGGAGCAGGTAACGGGAATCGGACCCGTAACTTAACCTTGGCAAGGTTATGTTTTACCACTAAACTATACCTGCATAAAGCAATTATTATAATAACAAAAATGAGCCATATTGTCAATAGTTATGGCTCATTTTTATACTTTATTTTTTCTTAGCTTTAACTTTAGTTTTGGTAGCTCTTTTTTTAGTTTTTGTTTTTTTAGTAATTTCTTTTACTTCATTTGCTTCCTCTGGATTCCACTTTTCACCTGGCTTTGGTTTATTCCAAGAAATATAATCACATGAATCTGGATTATTTTCGCAAATATAATAATTTCTTTTCCTTTTGGTTTTTCTTACTTGTACTGTAGCCCCACATTTAGGACATGGTACATCTATGGTTTCTATAATTGGTTTTGCATTTTTACATTCAGGATATCCTGGACATGCCAAAAATTTTCCGAATCTTCCAAATTTATATACCATCATTCTACCACATTTATCACATACAACATCAGACACCTCATCTACTAATTCAACATGTTCCAACTCTTTTTCTACCCTATCTAATTCTACTTTAAATGGACCATAAAATTCTCTAATCATTTTTTTCCATTCTTCTTTGCCTTCTGCTATTTCATCAAATTCACTTTCTATCTTTGCAGTAAATTCAATATTTATTACATCTGTAAAGTTTTCGGTAAGTAGTTTATTTACTATTCTTCCTAATTCTGTTGGAGACAATTGTTTTTGACTTTTTTCTATATATCTTCTTTCCAAAATAGTAGTTATTGTTGGAGAATACGTACTTGGTCTTCCAATTCCTTTTTCTTCCAAAGCCTTTACTAAACTTGCCTCTGTGTATCTTGATGGTGGTTCTGTAAAACTTTGCTTAGGGTGTAAGTCTTTTAATTGTAGCTCTTGTCTTTCTTCCATATCAGGAAGCATTCCTTCTTCTGCTTCTTCTTTATCGTCTGTTCCTTCTACGTATAATGTCATAAACCCTTTAAATTTAATACTTTGCCCATTTGCTTTAAAATTATAGTCATTAGCATTAATGGTTACAGCCATTGTATTAAAAATTGCTGCAGCCATTTGGCTTGCCATAAATCTATTATAAATTAATTTATATAATTTATATTGGTCCTTTGTTAAGGCTTCTTTTATAGAGTCTGGTTCTATACTAGCATATGTGGGTCTTATACCTTCGTGTGCATCTTGTGAATCTTTATTTGTTTTATAATATCTATTTTCATAGTAACTTTCTCCATATGTACTATAAATATGTTCTTTAGCAGCTTGCCTTGCTTCTTCTGAAATTCTTGTAGAGTCTGTTCTCATATACGTAATAAGACCAACTACACCTTTTTGCGGTATTTTTACTCCTTCATATAATCCTTGTGCTATAGACATGGTTTTCTTTAATGTAAATCCTAATTTTCTTGAGGCTTCTTGTTGCATTGTACTTGTTGTAAATGGTGGCGCAGGTGTTCTTTTTTTCTCACCCTTTTTTACTTCTGAAACAATATATTTAGCATTTTCTATATCTTTTAATATAGTATTTACCTCTTGCTCAGAATGTATTTCTTGCTTTTTTCCACCTTTTCCGAAAAAATGTGCTTGGAATTTTTTACCTGAGTTTGGTTCTTTAAAATCAGCATATATATTCCAATATTCTTCTGGTTTAAAGTTTTCTATTTCCTCTTCTCTATCTACAATTAATTTAACGGCAACAGATTGTACACGCCCTGCAGATAACCCTCTTTTTACTTTTTTCCATAATAATGGACTTATTTTGTATCCAACTATTCTATCTAATACCCTTCTTGCTTGTTGTGCATCCACTAAATTAATATCTATATCTCTAGGCTCTTTTATTGCCTTTTGTACTGCATTTTTAGTTATTTCATTAAATGTAACTCTAGTAATTTTAGGTTTATTATCCTCTAGTATTTTTTCTAAATGCCATGCAATTGCTTCCCCTTCACGGTCGGGGTCAGTTGCCAAATATATTTTTTTAGCTTGCTTTGCTTCTTTTTTTAAAGATTTTATTAGATCTCCCTTGCCTCGTATATTTATATATTCTGGTTCAAAATCATTTTCTATATTAACTCCCAATTTTGACTTAGGTAAATCTCTTATATGCCCCATAGATGCAACTACCTTTGTACTACCACCTAGGAATTTTTTTATCGTATTAGCTTTTGCTGGTGATTCTACTATTACTAATTTATCTGCCATTTAATCCTCCTTATCGCTAATTAATATTCCAATTACTATAGTATTCTAAAATAATTTTATAGTTTTTGCAAGCTTTTTATGGAAATTTATGCCAGTAAAATACTTTTTGCATATTCTTGTATTACATCATCTGCTCCTATTGGTGTAACTTCATTATCCTTAAAAAGTTTTAGAATATTATTAGCTTGTCTCTCATCATTTGTTAAATATCTTATGTGTTTTTCCTCTACTTTTGTATTTTCATTAATATATTCTGTTTTTATAATACTTATTCCAAATTTAGCTTTATTATTTGTTATATCGTCTTCATTTATGTTTTTGTAATATTCTAACTTTATTGGGTGGTATATTCCTGCCTCTTGTAATTTTTCCTTCTTTATAAAGATCCCTCCAAAAAAAGTTTTCAATTTTATATCCCCTTTCTTTTGTATAAGTATTGTTATAATATAATACTTATATTGGGGTTTTTCAAGCCTTTTTCATCGCAATCTTTTACACTTTATGAGTTTAACAGACGTTTTGACTAATTTTTATCTGTTTTTCTACACTTTATAATTATATTCGACAAATAATAACATCTTAACCATTTAATTCAAGCCAAACTTATCGGTTCAATTTTGTATTTATATTTGTTCCAATTCTTCCTGCTCTAGTAATAAAATTTTGTCCATATTTATTATTTATATTATCTAATGTATTATCTAACATTTCTTGCTTTCTATTTTCGCCACTTTCAAACAACGACATTTGCCTTTCATTTTTGTCAACTAAATTATCTAATCTTACTCCAACAAGCCTAATATACTCACCTGATATATATGTTTCTTTTAATAGTTCTTTTGCTTTATTATAAATTTCCTTTGTACTAGATGTTGAAATATTTAATTTTCCTTGATGTGATCTATCTTCAAAATTCTTATTTCTTAATTGTACATTAACTACATTAGCTAATAAATTATTTTTTCTTAATCTATATGTTACTTGCTCTATTAATGCTAACAAAACTTTTTGTAATTGCTGTATATCATTTATATCTTTAGGTAATGTTACTGAATTCCCTATACCTTTTGGCTTTTCTTGCTTATACTGCACTTCAGATTTATCAATTCCATTTGCATATTCCCACATTAAAATTCCATGTTTTCCGAACTTTTTTATTATATGTTTTTCGTCAGTTTTGGCTAAATCTCCTATTGTTTTTATTCCCATATTATATAATTTAGGCACTGTTTTTTTTCCTAACATAAATAATTCAGATATTGGCAATGGCCACATTTTAGTTGGTATTTCTTCTTTAAATAATGTATGCACTTTGTCTGGTTTAGTAAAATCCGATGCCATTTT
>CAKPKZ010000014.1 GCA_934167435.1 uncultured Clostridia bacterium
GTATTGCATTATATGTTTGATACATTAAGCATACCGAAAAAATAATTGTAAATATTAATATAATTTTTGCAAAATAATTAAATGCTTTTGGAACACCTTCTGCAGCCATATTAGGATATTTTTCTAATTTGGCAACTGAATACCATACTCGTTTAAAAAATCCATTTTCTAATTTTTCCTCTTCCATTATATATACTCCCTTCTTATGCCACTATCTACATATTTTGGGTTAATTTGAAATATTGCTTCATCGCCAATATTTACATCTATGTTAGTAATATCAGCTATTACATGATAAGTTCCTATTCTTCCTAAAATTTTACAATTTATATTGTTAATCTTAACATATCTTGCTTGTTTTTTTAATGCATCTTTTATGTCCCTTACAATATATCTTATTTTATCTATTGGTCTAAACATATCTCTATCAGTAGTTATATTTATTCCATCCATATATCCCGCTGGAATAATTGCTACTTTTGTATCTTTTTTAGTAGTATATGTGTTTGAATATCCTATATTATATCCTTTTGGAATCATTTTTATTTCTGATATATTAGCTTTTAAGTATCCTATTTTTTTTAATCCTAAAGAATTAGGAAATGCTAACCTTCCTAAAAATGCAGAACCTACTCTAACAGCATTTAAATGCATACTTGGAAATTTTATAAATGCTGATGAGTTACATATGTGTAGCATTCCTGTATTTATATTATTTTTTTTCAAAATTTCTATACAGTCTATAAATCTTTTAAATTGTAATTTTGTGTATTCATCTTTTTTATAAAATGCGATTGAAAAATGAGAATATGTTCCTTCTATTTCTATATTTTTTAGTTCTTTCAATGTATCTATTAATTCGTCCATTTTATTATATATAAAACCATATCTTCCAAATCCAGTGTCTATTTTTAAATGGACCTTAACTTTTTTGTTTAATTCCACTCCGATTTCATTTGCTACTTTAGCAGATTGTATAGAGCCTATAGTTATTACAATGTTGTTTTGTATTAGTTTTCTAACATCTTCTTTTATTGATGTTGAAGATAACATTAGTATTTTTTGTTTTATTCCAGCTTCTCTTAATTTTAATGCCTCTTCTAGTGTTGATACAGCAAAAAAATCAATCCCATTATCTATTAAAAATTGGGTATATTCTATTATTCCTAATCCATAGCCATTTGATTTTACTACTGCTATTATTTTTAGGTTTTCTCCATTATCATTTTTTTCCGTTTTATCGGCATATTTTTTTATTGCTAAAATATTGTGCTTTAGTTTTTCTCTTTCTATTATTAAAGCTTTCATTTATAACCTCTTATATTATTTTTTTATTTTTCTTTTTATTTGTCTTAATGTTCTAAATGTTTTTTCAGAAAATTTATATAATGAATATGTTAATGGCTTAAATGGTATATATATTTCTCCTATAAATTCTGTAAATGTTGCCCCAAATCCTTGCTTAAATCTATATAGTCCATATTGTGGATGGTTTTCATCAACAACTCCAGAAACTCCTCTAAAGTCATATATATCATCATGTCTTTCAATTGCCATTTTTATCATTTCCCATTGTAGTAAATAATTTGGCATTAAATTTCTATGTGCATTGCTACTTGCACCATATAAATACCATGTTTTATTTCCGTAGAAAATTGGTATTACTCCTGATATTGGCTTGTCCTCATAATATGCCATAAGTAATTTCATATGTTTTGGTGCTAATTCGTCATACATTTTTTCAAAATATTCTAATGATCTTACAATAAAACCATCTCTAGCCCCAGTTTCTACCATAATTTTATGAAATGCTTTTAAATCTTCTCTTGTTCCTTCTCTTACTTCTACACCTTTTTTGGTAGCTAAACGAATATTATATCTCCATTTTTGTTTAAATCCAGCCATAATTTCTTCTTCTGTTTTTCCTTTTATATCTAATCTAAATACATATCTTGGTTGAATTTCATCTTTAAAATCTTTTGCATCGTCTTTTATTTTATACCCTAAATTTGTTACTATATCTCTAAATATTTTATCTTCGCTTTCTATATCTGGTTCTATCTTTAAAACAATGGCTTTATATTTTTTTGCTAATTCGTTTGCTCCATCTGTTAATTGTTTTAATACTTCCATATTATGAATATCACACACAGGTCCTCTAGATGAGTACATTATATTACCAAAAATTGGCATCTTTCTAATTAAAATACTTAATGAGCCTATAATTTTCCCTTGTGAATCTTCTGCTAGTACAACTTCATTTTTCCAGTTACTTTTTACTTTTGCCCATTCTGGTGATTGCTGAAAGTTACATCTTTCATGCCCCTCTAAAAATTCTTTATATTCTGCTCTTGATTTTTCATCAGTTACAAATCTCATTTTTTTACTTTTCCTCCTAGTTATTATTCCAATACTTTATGTATTTTACACCAAGAATTATAATTTTACAAGTTTTATTAGTAAATTAAACTTATATATTTTATATGGTAAAAAAAATCAACCTTTTACAGTTGATTTCTTGTTTTTCGCCTGGTGCGACGATTTAATCTTTTGGTGCCAACGACGTATACATTTACAACTCGCTGGCTCTCTTGACGATTGATTAAATAATCACTCAAGCTTAATTATAATTTATCATATAATCTATTATTTATCAAAACTATTTATACAACTTTCTTTAAAACTGGAATCTTACTAAGTATAAAAGAAATTAAGTATGCAAAAACAACTGATACTATAAATACTACAGGAATATTAATTAAAGCGAAATCAATATTGACTTTTTCTATAATCCTATACATAATTGTTACAATTAAAACATGTATAGCATATATTCCTAAACTATATTTCGAAATGGAATTTATAATATTATTAGTATGCATATTTTTAAATTTATCTTTTATAATTACAAAAACTGCTACTGTTTGAAATAAAACATTAATATATAAATTTTCATACATTTGCAAAGCTTTTCCTGTAGTATTTGAAAGTATATATGTTCCCATAATAGTTATCAGTACGCCCAATAGACCCAATATATATATTATTCTTTTATTCTTAAGTTCATAATTATTAATATACCAACCTAAAATAAAATATGTTGTAAAACCACCTACATATTTTAATGATAAGTTTCTTTCTATAATATCATTTATATGTTCAAATAAATTACTATAGTTACTTCCTATACTAATGATTTGTGGAATTATATATGTAAAAATTATAGATAAAATAATAAAATACTCCACATATTTTTTATTAGTATCATTTACCCATAATCGTAACAATGGAACTATAAGATATAGTCCGATTATCAAATAAACAAACCATAAATGATAATGTCCCTTAATTAAAGAACCTATAATCTTAATGATATCAATAGATTCATGTTTTATTATTATTGAACCTACTATATTAAATATAAAACAATACAAAACCGACCAAAAAACAAAAAAAACAATCATTCTTATTATATGTTTAATTATTTTTTGAGTTGAAAATTGATAGTTCTTATCAAGCATTAAAGCTCCTGATATCATAATAAATAATGGAACTCCTATTCTTGCTAATCCATCAAATATATTACCTACCCAAAAATTAAACGAACCAATATCTTTAACAACATACTGTGCACTAGAATGAATCATAATTACTGAAAAGCAAGCTATTACCCTTAAGACATCCATGTAAACTATTCTATTACTTTTTGTCATTTTATTTCCCCCTAAATTAAGCTATATTATATAATATTTTGACAATATGTCAATAATTTTTAAGAACTTTGTTAAATATAAATCAATTCATTACAAATTATTTCTTCAGCTTGATTTTTAATAGTATTCATAGTTCCAACCCAATAAAGCATATCTGTATTTTTCATTTCTTCGGTTAAATCACTATTATCTTTTAGTTGTTTAATAATTTGTTCAACCCTTAATGTAGCTTGTTCTTGAATATCTTTTAGATGAGTATTTAATGTACCATCTAAAAACATTATTGAATAGTCAACTTTTTTATGCTCTTTTAGGTAGTTTAATCTCATTCTGCCATATTTATTAAGAGTTATATTTTCTTGTTTTGGCATTGTAATATTTGGAATATAATAATCACCCTCTAAATGATATTCAATTCTAGTTTTTTCATCTATCTTTGTTTTTGGTAATTCATTATTAATAATTATTTCACTCCTTTAATTCAAATTATAATCGTTTTTCTTTTTTCCTTTTTTCATTTTTTAACTTGTATTTCAGCTAATTCATCATTAGTTAATACTTTTCTTGTAGGATTATGAACTATATCTGAATCGTTATTATCAAATATTCCACTTTTTTCTAAATCTTCTGCCACAAGAGTATAGCTTCGTTTATCTTCTGGAATATCATAATATTTCTCATCAAATATCTTCATTTGAAATCTTTTAATAAGTGATTTCAAAAATCCCTTAAATTTACTTAATTCCGTTTTAGCTGTTTCTAAAGCACTCCTTAATTTAATAATTGCTTTATCTTTAACAGATAATTCATCTTTTAATTCATTAATCTCTTTATCTTTAAGTCCTATTTGCTCTTTAAGTGAATAGTTTTCATTTTGTATTTTAGAAGTGGCATGTTCAAAATCTCTAATCGACATATTTAAGTCATTTACACTTCTAACTGTTTGAGTGACATCTGTTACGTCTTTAATATAACCTTTGAGAACTCACATATAAATTCTAGTCTTTTCTTTAAGTTTTCCTCAAATCGTAGTTCTTCTTTAATTATTTTCATTTCAAGCACCATCCTTTCTTTTTAGGATATTGGATGATGTTTTTTGGGCAAAGAAAAAAATCATCCAACTTACTTGAATGATTTTTAATCTATCTGTTAGTTCGAACAGATACGTCATTGGTGGAGATGAGGAGAGTCGAACTCCTGTCCATAACATTTTCCATATGTACTTCTACAAGTTTATTTTATCTTTTATTTTCATTTAAACTACGCCGATAAACAGGCTTAATTTAAATATAGCTTTTTATTACCCACTACTTTCAAAGCCAAAGTAGCTTCGTTTCCCACTAATTGTCGTTTTATAAAATACGTGGGCATATTTTATAAAACGTAGCCGCAACTAAGCAGCTAATGCTAATTCTCTATTATTATCAGCGTTTATATTTATTTTCTCGTTTTTATAGTGGCCAACGAGAATCCACTACTTGCTATACATACTTCTAATGTAATGTCGAAACCATTACATCCCCATGTTAATATATATTATACTATACAATATTAATATTATCAATATAAATACTTCTAAATTATTTTATAACTCTTTTTATAAATTATGCATATGATTAAGTGGGTGATTTATATGAATATTGTTTCTACAACAGACTTATATAATTCTTACATATTGCGAGAAAATATTATAAAATTAAATACCAAGTTTCCATTTTTAAATATTCAAACTGTTGGAAATAGCATTTTAGGAGATAATATATATGTAATAAAACTAGGTAAGGGACCAAAAAAAGTCTTTTATTCCGCTTCTATTCATGCTAACGAATGGATTACAAGTGTTATATTAATGAAATTTGTTGAAGATTACTGTAATGCTTATGTTAATAATTCCAAATTGTATGATTATTCCGTACAAAATTTATTTAATTCTACTTCTATTTATATAATGCCTATGGTTAATCCTGATGGTGTTAATTTAGTCACTGGTGCCCTACCTATATCTTCACCAGCATATAAACAAGCAGAGAAAATAGCTTATGGTTTTGCCACAATTCCATTTCCAGATGGTTGGAAAGCAAACATTAGGGGTGTGGATTTAAAAAACTACCAACCAATTTGCAAAGTCTTGTAATGATAATAATTACAAGACTTTATAAGATTTTTATTTGCTTAATTTATATAAAGCAGACCCCTCTGCCTGCTACATCCTCTGTACCATTTTCATTCGCCATTACTAATGGTATATACTCATATGCAAAGGGGTCAGGTGGAATCGAACCACTATTATAGCCGTTTTACTTGGGTGTATCTTCTAAGAGATACTTTCACGGTATAGGCTACCCAAGTGTGGAAGTTCCACTTTTCCACAAGTTTTTGATATGATGCATACATGCACCTCCTACACATCTTCCCTTATATAGGAAAGATTTCGTACGACAAAGAAAATCTTTGTCATGCATATTATACTATAAAAACTATAGAAATTCAATCAATATATATGCCATACCTTAATTAACTAATTTTATATACATCTTGTTTTATAACCTCTTCAACTTTGATAAATTCATCTAAGTTTTCATTAATAGAATTTAGTTTTGAAAAGTTAAAATATATGTATACATTTTTGTCTTTATCAATTTCAATTTTGTTAATTAATCTATATAAATATATTTTATCTGGCTTTTCAAATTTTAGAAAATTTTCTATTAATTCATCTAATTCTTTTTCTTCTTTTACATAATTTTTTCTTGTAATTTTATCTTCTGTTCCTATTAGTTTTTGTTTTAATTCTTTCTTTTGTTCATTTAATTTTGTTTTTTCAAAATTGAATTTTTGTGAAACTCTAACATAATCTTCCTCTTGTAAAACTCCTCTTAACTTATCCATATACATCTTGTCTAAATTATTATTTATATCCAATATAGCTCTATCAATTTGCTCTATTTTTTTCTTATATCCTTCTCGAATATCAAGAGTTTTGTTTTGATATTTTTCGTAAATTGAATAAAAAATTTCTTTGTCAGCGTATATTTGGCATATCTTTTTTACAATATAAATAATATGCTTTTCAAACTTCTCATAATTCATGTTTAGTGGATAGCACCCACGTTCTTTTGCATCACTACAGGTTATATATGGATGTGATTTTGCATTTCTTTTAGAGTTCTTTTTAAGTACTATTTGCAGTTTTCTTTTGCAATGATAACAGTAAAGTAATCCTCGTAATAAATAATCATATTTAAGTTTTGTATTTGTTCCTCTTTTTTTTAGAATACATTGCACTTTTTCAAAAGTATCTTTGTCGACAATAGGTTCATGTGTATTATTTACTATTATTTGATTTTCTTTTTCTACTGATCTTATTTTCTTTACCTTATACGATATAACAGATTTTTTATTTTGCACCGTATTTCCAATATAAACCTCATTTTTTAACATATTACATAGTGTTACTTCATTCCAGCTATATCCTGACTTGTTTTTATCTTGAACAGTTCCTGTTTTTCTATAACCTGATGGAGATAAATACTGGTTACTGTTTAAATAATTTACGATTTCACTACTTCCATGACCATTGGCATACATATCAAAAATTTTTTCTACAATACTTTGTACTTTTCTATCAACAACTAATTTGTTTTTTATACTAGGATGTTTTTTATAGCCATAAGCAGTTGTACTACAAATATATTCTCCTTGCTTTTGTTTTTCTTTATAAACACTTCTAATCTTCTTTGAAATATCTTTAGCATACATATCATTCATAATTGCTTTAAAAGGTGTTATATCATTATTTGTACTGTCTAAATATGTATCTATACCATCTGTTATAGCAACATATCTAACATTATTTTTTGGAAAATAATCTTCTATATAAAATCCAGTTTTAATATAATCTCTACCTAGTCTTGATAAGTCTTTTGTTATGACCATATTGATATTTCTATTTTCAATATCTTGTAGCATTTCATTAAATCCTGGTCTGTCAAATGTTGTACCACTTACTCCATCATCAACATATTCTTTTACAAGACATAAATCATTCTCCTTTACATATCTTTGCAAAATATTTCTTTGATTACCGATACTTTCGCTTTCTTGTTTGTCGCCATCTTCTCTAGATAGTCTTATATATATTCCGTACTTTGAAGTTTTGGTATTTCAAGTTTAGCATTTAACCTCCTATCCGTAATCATCTACACATAAATTGTAACGTGCTTAAAATAATTTTGCAAATACTTTAGAATAATTACTTTGTTTTTAATTTTAAATTTTCTATATAATCTTTAAAAATTAATCCTATTGTTTCTTTTGCCTCCTGTTTTTCTTCTGTAAAAATACAATATGTATTAAATTCTAATTTATCTATTTTTGTTTCTTTTTTATCTTTATTCACATCGACATTAGCTCCTTTCGTAAAAATTTAATTTGTAATTCTTTCTAATACAGAATATTAAAGAAAATGGCTTGTTATGACACTTGATTTCAAGTGTATTTGTCAATGTACTGTTTAGTATTTCTATATATAAGCCCAGTTCTTATCCCAAAAGCGAAGCTATTTTTGAAAAATTTTTACTTTTATAAGAAAAAAAGACCTAATATATGTTTTCACATATTAGATCTTTATTTAGCTATTTACTTTTAATTTTATTTACTACTGTTATATTTATTTTTTTAGCACTCATAAAACTTTATCTCACAATTCTTTAGTCCTGGATTATCTATTATTCCTTTTTCATTAATTCCATTAAAGTATCCATTAATTGCTCTTATTGTTCCACCATGAGTTACTAAAAGAATATTGTTATCTTTATATTTTTGTTTTAAGTTATCAAGTAATTTCCATACTCTACTACATAAACTTTGTATTGTTTCAATCTCTTTATATTCCTTATTTATATAATAATTATTTAGTATATCTGAATTTATTAATTCATCATTTATTTCTTTTCTTATCATGCCTTCAAAAATTCCATATCCACGTTCTTTTAATGAATCTTCAAATATAATGTTACACTTTACTGTTTCATTAATAATTTCAGCTGTTTTTCTTGCTCTTTTTAATGGTGAACTTATGATTAAATCAATATTATAATCTTTTATTAATGCTTTTAATTGTCTTGCCTGTTCTATTCCAATTTCATTTAATTCAATATCTGTTTTTCCTTGAATTCTACCTTTAGCATTCCAATCAGTTTGACCATGTCTAACAACATAAAACTTCATGCCTTATTCTCCTTCTATTAATACTTTTAATTTATCTGGGAAGTTAACAGTCATTCCCTCTATATTTAACTTATATACTTTTTGCATTATTTCTTCATCACGAATTCCCCATAATCTAACACCTAACCTGTTTCTATTGGCAAGCTCTATACTACTATTTGATACTTTATCAGCTTTTGGGCAAATTTGACTTCCTTTTATTGATAATAATTTATCAATATTATTTTGATTAATTTCTTCATCAATAAGCCAAGATATTTTTATATCTTTATCAAATTTTCTAACATTTTCTAATGCTTCAAATATAAAAGATGTAATATAAATATTTTCTTTACTTTTACTATATTTATCAATTATTTCTAATGTTTGTTTTTCTATTCCTATAGTCTTTAGCTCTATTGCAAATGTTAAGTCTTCAGATAAAAATTTCTTTGCAAACTCTTCAAAAAGTACAATTTTTTCATCTTTGTATTTTAAATCAAACCAACTTCCAAAATCAAATTTTAACAATTCATTATAAGTATAATCACTTATCGTCCCTATACCATTTGACTTTTTATCTATAAAATCATCATGAAATATAACTATTTTCCCATCTTTAGTTTTTTGTAAATCTAACTCAATTCCATTAGCTTTTAATTCTATCGCTTTTCTAAAAGCGCCCATAGTATTTTCAGGTGCATAATCTGATGCACCTCTATGTGCATAATTAATAAATCTGTTCATAAATTATCCTCCTATTTATTTAACTTTGAATTATTTTTTATATCATTTTTCCATACTGCATATATTCCTATAATCAATAATATTAAATCTCCTAATACCATAAACCAACTATTATAATAAATGTAATATGATCCATATAATATTCCTGTTGTAATTCCAGATATTCTAACTAGTTTCATATTTGATTGCCATAGACAATAAGTTCTAATAAGCGAACCTATTGTTGGTAATAATGAAATTAGTCCTCCCCACGTTAAAATACAATTAACTATAATAATACTTTCAAACAAAAATAGTATTATTAAATAAAGTGTTTTGCTAAATTTTTCTTTATTTATAAATAAAAAAGTCCTTATAAAATTAATTATACTTAAAATTGCACCTGTATAGGCTAATATTATAAAATCATAAACTGCCTCAAGTAAGCAATTTAATGATTGAACCACCAAAGACTTTTTTCGTTCCTTTATACAAATACTTACTATTAATGCTACAAATGCTAATATACTAAATGTTATTCCTATTTTCATAATTTTCTCCTACATTTTTCTCTATATTAGCATAAAAATAAATTTTTATCAATTATATTACAATTATTTACTTTGCATATCAAAAAAACTATATGCTTTTATACATATAGTTTCATTTTCGTATTTATGCAACTTTTTGCTTTCACTTTCTTATAATTGGATTATCTATGTGGTATGCTTTTCTACCACATTATTACTTAACTTTTTGCTAACAATGTTTATACATAGTTTTTCTAACACAATTTGTATTTTGTAGCCCCATTTTATACTCATTTTTTTAGTTTGTCAAGACCTATTGAAACTTTTTTTGCAATCCAAGAGTGAATTGTATTCTTTACATTTGCCTATGTATCTCTTCTAAAACCTTTTTAACTTGGTCAATAGAAAATTTATATTTATCATTTAAAACATATTTATCTTGCATTTTTTCGAATTCTTTTATTAATGAATCATCAAAGTCTAGTTTAAAATAATTAAAATCTTTTATTTCTGTTTCTTCATCTATACCACCAATTCGTACTTTTTCTTCTTGTCTTTTGTAATATATCAGTTTATTTAATTCATCTTTATCATTTAATAACTTTTGAATTTTATCGTTGTTAAATAATACTGATACATCATATAAATGCTTTGCTGTATCCATATACAGTTTTCTTATATAATAAAACTCTGCTGCAAATATTTTATCTATAAACATTCTCTCTAATTTTATTATTTCAATTTCTATTTTTGTGATATCAAATTGCTCTTCTAAAATTTTCTTTTCTTTATCATTTGCAAGTTTATATATTAAAGGCTCTATATAGTATTTTTCGGTTGGTTCGCTTACAGTAAAAGAAGTCGATTCTACTTGTATTTTTCCTGCTCTTTGCAAAGGTATTTCACTATCTTCATATACTGATGTATATTGGTAAACTCCTGTAACACTACCTTTATTGTCTATACATTCGTCTTTTATTAATTCTAAACCTTTTATATTGTAACCTAAAGCAGATTCTTTTAATCTTTTCTTATTTCTTGTATTGGATTCTTCTGATAAAACTTTTACAGTTAAATCGATATCTTCTGAAAAACGATTCATTGTATCTAAAATTTTATATACTGCCGTACCGCCTTTAAAATAAGCTTTTAAATAATTTTGCTTTTTAGCTAATTCTTTAAGAACTAAACATACATAATAGTCTTTTTCTATTATATCCCTATCTATAGCTTCTCTATCTTTAATAATTTCTATAAAATTTTCAAATTCAAATTTATTTAAATGTAGTAACATTATATCTCCTATCTTGCTATTACAAATAATTTATCTAATACTTTTCTATTATTTGTTTCTCTAGCATATTTTATAATTTTTTCAAAATCTAATTTACATTCTTCTATAATTCTATATAAAATTTCATCTGCATTTGGAGCATCAATAGGAATATTATCTTTATTATCTAAAATATCTATAAACTGCAAATATCTATAATTTTCATTTGTTATTTTAATTTTGGGTTTTGTTATATATGTTCTTAATTTTTCATCATATTGTTTATGATATTTACATTCATTTGTTACTATATCTGTTACATTTGGAACTAATGTTGTTAGTCCTAATTTATTAAATAATTTTGCACCCACTATATACCCTTTTATATTTCCATCTTTATCTTCTAAATATTTTAATTTTCTTAATTTATTTGTATTTAATGGAACTGCTCCAAACATACTAATAATAGGCTTATAATATACTCCTTTATATTCAGCTTTTATAATACCTTCGTTTTTTAGTCTATTTAAAATAACATTTATATTTTTTAATATGTTTTCTTGTTTGTTATCTTCTTCGTATTGCCCAATAACATATTTTTTTATGTCTTCAATAAATATTGGCTCATCTTCTGGATATTGTTCAATATATTCTAAAACTAATTTACAAATATTCATGAGTTTTACCTCCTTTGTTATTATTTTGTAATATCTTCTATATATTATATACTTTATAATAACATTATATTCGTTTTTTTAGAATTTGTCAAATATTTTGCTATTTACTCACACTTTTTTCTATGATTTACTTCTTGCCATACATCCAAATCTAATTTTTTGTCAATTAACTTTATCATTTCTTTTTGATTCTTTAAAATTTCAAGCATTTTAAATTTTAGTTCTTCCCTTTCATATTTATCAATTTGTGTAGCAAATATTGCAATATGTTTTATACTTTTATGCATTTCTTTTAATATCTGTGTATTATCTGAATATGCTTTTAAAATTTCATTTTTCCCTATTAAGTCAACATTAGTTACCTTTTCATAAATCGCAGAATCTCTTATATATTTAGATAATTGTTTATATCCATAATATTCTGCCTTTGCTTTTATTAAAATTTTTTCTTCTTCTGATACTCTTGACTTTATCATTTCTGTTCTATTATCTGGATTTAATTCCATAATCACTCACACCTTTATCTTTTTATTCATACTTAATTTCTACACTATAAAAATATCAATATTAGCAAAGCTATATTTGATATTTTACAGCAAAGATTTTTGCTCCGAATTTTGTGGCATTTTTTAATGCCCAATATTCGCCGGCTTGGTCCTGTGGACCACAAATTGCCGTTTAGGAGAAAATCTCCTAATACCTTTTTAGCCCGCTTGGAGAAAAAAATTGATTCAAAATTTTATATTTTTTCATAAAATTCACCTGTCCTTTCTTTATAAATTTGCATATAAACTGTTTAAAAATTCATCCGAATATTCTCTTTGATTTGTATAATTTGAATATGTATTTTTATTAGATTTAATATTATTTCTTATATTATTATCTTCCACTTTTTGATGGATAGCCTGTCCATTTTTTGATTGATAGTGGTATCCATTATTTAATGGATACGGTACATCATTTATATAAATTTTTCTTTGAATTATTTGATTATTTTCATTTCTAATTAGTTCAACAACTATAAAATTTTTATTCTTTAAATCAGAAATCCAACTTGAAATCGTTTTAGGATTTACATCTAATTTTTCTGCTAAATATTTATTAGATGCAAAACAATAACCTTCTTTACAAGCAAGGGATGTTATTATTGCATATAGTAGTTTTTCATTTGCTTTTAATTCTTTATTATATAAAACAGTTGCAGGAATTACAGAATAATATCCAACCTTTTCTTGATTTTCTTTCATATACTACTCCAATTCTAGCCGTAAAAATCCACTAAAAAAACAGAATATTTCAATTAAATTGAAATACTCTGTAATATAGATGATTACTGCATTTTATTAAATTAATTTCTTGGTTGGTATATTTTTAAATCCACAGGTGTGGATTTAAATTTACAATTTCCTGCTCGGATGGGAACAAGCCAAAGATATTAAATACTCTCAAGGGTTTACTCGGGCCCGCACCTCGTGATTTCGTAGGATATGGACCATTAACCGAACCAGAGGCTTTGGCTATATATAACTTTACACTTTCCCATAATTTTAAACTAATAATTGCTTACCATACTCAAGGTAAAGAAATTTACTGGAATTTTCAAAACATTAATCCTCCTAATGGTTACAAAATTGGAGTTGAATTTGCTAATTCAAGTGGTTATGATTTAACTGATGTTCCTTATAATTCTAGTTTTGCTGGTTATAAAGATTGGTTTATAAAAACTTATAACAGACCTGGTTATACTATAGAAGCTGGTTTAGGAGAAAATCCTTTACCTCTTTCTCAATTTGACGAAATCTATAATGATAATTTAGGAATATTAGTTCTTGGTGCAATTTTATAATTATTTAAAAAATAGTGGGAATTCCCACTATTTTTATATAATCTTCTAAATTTAATTAATTATTAAACAATTTTTCTAATACAATTATAAACATAGCATGAGACCATCCTAAGCCTATTACCCAGTTTGCTTTTAAGGTATTATTATCTACCTGCTCACCTAACAGACCATGTTTTCCTATAGTTTTTAATACAAAGTCAAATGTTTCTTTGGCTTTTTTCTTTTCACCAGTCTCTAAATAATACAATGTCATCCATAAATTGGCAATTGGCCATGGGTTTCCATTCATATAATTATCATTTTCAAATCTTTGGTAACCTCCTGTGTATGTTCGTAATGTTAAATTTATTTTTTCTACTGTGTTTTGTATTTTCTTTTCCTTTGGTTTAAATACATTAAATGGTGTAACTGCTCCTAAAATACTTATGTCCATCTTTTTGTCATTTGCATTTCTTACATAAGATTTTTTCTCTTCATCATACATATTATTATTAATATATTTTTTTATTTCTGTTCTTAGTCTTTCTATTTCATGTTGAGATTTTGATATTTTTTCTTCTTTTAGCCTATTATTTTCAAAGTCTGATATATTTTTTCCTAATGCACTATAAATATTTAGCATGCAGTCAAATGCGGCATATATACTTGCCAAAGAATACAAATGTATTCCTTCACACATTTCCCATAAATCATAACTAACATGATATTTATTTGTGTTTTCAAATATATCTTTTACATATCTTTTTAAAAAGTCTATAGCTTTTTCACACATTTGCAAATTATCTTTTAAAAATTTTTCATTTTTTGTATATTTATAATGTTCGTATACCCCATACACTACACTTGCAGTTTCATCAACTTGATATCCCCAACATGGTGCTAATTTTCCGTCTGTAAAAAATCTTTGTTCCCACATACCATTTTTACTTTGTGTTTTTTTACAAAATACTTTATAGAATTTTTCTGTTTCTTTTTCCATTTTTAATATATCTAATGCTTTTGTAATAAATACGGCATCACGAGTCCAGCAATATGCATATCTTCCACATTTAGTAAAATTTTCGTCAATTTCTGGTGATGCAATAATTCCTCCTGTTTCTGAATTTTGAAGTAATGGAAATAATAATATACTTCTTTTATATATATCATATATTTTTTCTTCATAACTATTTTCAGGGTTCTTTAAATTTAAACCGTTATGATTTTTTACATATTTTCTCCAATATGATTTGGTATTTATATACTCTTTACTTAAATCTATTTTTTTTATTCTTTCTATTTCATCTTCGTTTTCTGATATATTTGTATTTTCATTTATTAAAATACAAATTTCTATTTCACGTTTTTCTCCAGGTTTTACTATTCCTAAGTCATAACTTATACTAGAGTCATTAGACATTCCTATATAATCTTTATCGTATATTTCTCCTCTTTTAATTGTATTTTTACTTCCATTTATCTGGTGACTTAATAGTTTATAATCTTTTGTAAATGTAGAAAATGAAAAATCATGTGCATACTGCATCATTCCGCCATCTACTATTTTTGCTCCAACAAAATTATTATTGTCAGATAACAACTCTGAATGTATATAAAATTTTAAATCTAAATCTATTTTTCCTTCGTTTAAAAATGTATATTTTTTTACTAAAACATTTTCTTTTATTAAAATATAATCTGTTTGTAGCACCTTTAAATTAAAATAGGTATTCGTTATTTCTGTATTTAATATATTCGTATCTAAATCATAATATTGTTTATATATGTTATTTATGTCATCATGCAAGTAGATTAAATCAGACCCATTTATTTTTACTCCTGTATGAAAAAAATTAATATATTGTCTATTATCTTTTGAAGGAAAATAAACTCTTTGCATTTCACCTTTTAACGTAAATGTAGCTATCATATTTTTATTTCCAATTATTGCTTCATTTAAATATTTATTTTCCATTACTTACCCCTCTATTACATTTAAAATTTGTTTTTCTAATTCTTTTATTTTTTCATTTATTCTAAACATATCTTCATTATTCAAAGTTCTGTCATTAACATCAGCTCTAACTGATGTATCCATATCTTTTAGTTCGTCTTTCAATTTTTCAAGTCTTTGTATTACTTCTGTTTTTATAGTAACTGGTATTTTTCTTTCAATTCTATTTATTAATTTTATATCATCTTCTAGCTCATATGTGTCTCCAAATTCTGGTGTACTAACTTCTATTTTTGCTTCATTTTCTATTTTTTCTTTTAAAACATCTTGTGATTCTGCTTCTCCATGCACTAAAAATATGTGTTTTGGCTTCTTTATAAATGAATATACAAAATTCATAAGCCATTCTTGATCAGCATGTCCTGAATAACCTTCTATATATTCTATTCTAGCCTTTACAGCTATTTCTTCTCCAAATATTTTTACTTTTTTTGCTCCATTAACAATGCTATCTCCAAGTGTTCCTGGTGCTTGATATCCAACAAAAAGTATTGTACTATTTGGATTCCATAAATTATGTTTTAAATGATGTTTTATTCTTCCCACCTCACACATACCACTTGCAGATATAATTATTGAAGGTGTCATGTCTTCATTTAATGCTTTAGATTCGTCTGATGTTTTAGTAAATTTTAATCCTGGAAATTCTAATGGATTATCTCCATTTAGGATTTCTTCTTTTATTTCATCTTCAAACAAATCTGTATTTTCTTTAAACACTTCTGTTGCCGAAATTGCAAGTGGACTGTCTACATATACAGGTGCTCTCATTAATGTTTTATATTGTCTTACAAATTCCTCATTTTTAGTATTCTCTTTTATTTTATTTAGTTCATATAATATTTCTTGTGTTCTACCTACAGCAAATGATGGAATAACTACTGTTCCATTCTTGTCTAATGTTTCTGATACTATTTTTAAGAATAATTCTGCTTTTTCATCATTACGTACATGCAATCTACTTCCATATGTTGATTCCATAACTAAATAATCAGCATCTTCTATCATTGTTGGTGAATCCAATAATGGTATATCATTATTACCTAAATCTCCAGTGAAAACTGTTTTTATTTCTTTGTCGCCTTCTTTTACCCATACTTCTATAATACTTGACCCTAACATATGACCTGCATCATTATATCTTACATGTATATTTTCATCAATTTCAATTATTTCATCATATTTCACTGGTTCAAATATTTCTAAACATCTTGCTGCTTGTTCTGCTGTATATAAAGGAAGTATTGGATTTTCTCCTTTTCTTATTCTTTTTCTATTCTTCCACTCATTTTCCATTTCTTGTATATGTCCACTATCTGGTAACATTAATGCACATAAATCACAAGTTGCTTTATGAGCATATATCTTATTTTTAAATCCCTCATTATATAATTTTGGTATTCTTCCTGAATGGTCTATGTGTGCATGTGTTAATAACATAAAATCTATATCTGCTGGATTAAAATCAAAATCTTGGCTATTTTCATTTTCTAGTTCACTATTTCCTTGCCACATACCACAATCTACTAAAAATTTTTTTCCAGCACCTTCTACTAAATAATTTGAACCTGTAACAGTTCTAGTTGCTCCCAAAAATGTTATTTTCATAAAAACCTACCTTTCTTATTTTAAATAAAAAGTTTTATTTTTTTATTTAATTTCATATCAATTTTTTTTATGTTTATCATATCTTCAGTATTTATTTCAATTTTATTTTCAAATATATTTTCATCGTATAATTGTACATACAACTTGTCTTTTTCTTGTATTATTTTTATAAATAAATCTTCTAAATTAATTACTCTTGTATCAAATATGTTTTTTATTATTTCATAATTTAATTTTTCTGAGCTAGAAAAAATATTTATAATTTTAAAGCTATCTGCTTTTTTTATTAATTTTTTCTGAATATTATCTACTTCTTCTTGTAACTTAGGTACTTTTTTTATATTAATGTTTATATCAAATGGTATCTTACTATAATACCTAAATTCATATAATAAATCCACAATCTGAGCTCTTGTCTCCGCTTTATTTATTTTTATTTCATAACATTCTAAAAATATTTTCTGCAATTTTATAATTAATTTTTTTGTTTCTTCTTCTGGATTTTTGCATTCTAATAATTCTATATATTTTTTCTTTTCAATTAACTCTTCTTTATGTTTTATAAAGTTTTTTGGATTTAATAATTTATTTAATTCTTCAAGTTGCTCAAAATATTTTTCTCTTTCCCTTACCATAATATTTGACAAAATGCGTATACTAAATATTTTTTCTTCTAAAGGTAACACTTCATTTCTTTTTTCATATTCCTCTTTTATAAGCTTTTTATCATTTAAGATTTCATCTATTTTTCCTATTTGAGCTGTAATTTCTATTTTCTTGTTTGTTATGCTTTCTATAAATTTTTGCATATTTTCAGTAGCTCGTACTTCTTCTAGTATTTCTTCTTTTACTTTATATAGATCTTCTTTTATATTAGAATTATTTTGAGTTTCTAATATAACTGATAATTTACTTATTAATTCTATAATTTGATTTGATCTTTTTTGACCATACTGCTCAGATAATTTGTTTTTTAATAATTCCATATAATCAATAATATACTCTTTATTGTAAATCCATTTGTTTAAAAAATCATATCCTACTAAAATTCTTAAATTTTGATATATAATATTATGATCTATGCTTTCTATTTCTCGTTTAATTGTTGTCCACGAAAATCCATTAAAGTCTCTTAGTGGCTCAACCATGTTTATGCAATTTCCTACATTTATTGTGTTTGACAATGTTTGGTCAATTAAAAAGTATTTGTCTTTAATGATTTTATCGTTTTTACTTATTTTTGCTATACAATATAATACCTTTCTTTCTATTGGATAACATAAAATTTCTTTTTTTCTTTTATCAATCATAAATGTTTTTCCATTAAGTATTTCTGTTTTCTCATTTGATGGTTTTATAAGAGTAATTTTATTACAGTCGTTCTTTATTATTTCTATTATTTTTTCTATTATTTCTTCTTTTGTTTCTACATTTCTTTTTACACATTTATAATCTTTATATGCCGCTTCTATTTTGTATAATATATTAAGGAGAATACTTTTTTCGTTTTCGCCAAAATTTTTTTCTTCTAAAACTTTTTCTAACTCATTGTTATAATCTTTTTTTACTATTTTTTCTAAAAGATTTTCTTTCTTTTTTTGCAAACTTATTCTCCTTTCTTTCTATTCTGTTTTTGGTCCTGTTCCCATTTTTAGTTCTTCCAATTTTTCCTTAGACATAAGAACTTCTCTTGGTTTGCTTCCTTGGTATCCAGATATAACTCCTCTTTCTTCCATCTGATCTATTATTCTTCCTGCTCTCGCATAACCAACTTTGAATCTTCTTTGTATAAATGATGTTGAGGCCTGTCCAGTTTCTACTACTGTTTCTATTGCATCCATTAAAAATGGATCTGTATCATCTTCCTCGTCTTTTTCCATTGCAATTTCTTTATCTGTTTTATTATTATTTTCAATAGATTCTAGTATATCTTCACTATATGTTGCAGTTCCGTTTTGTTTAACAAAGTCTACTATTTTTTCTACTTCATCATCTGAAACAAATGCCCCTTGAACCCTAGATGGTTTTGGAGCTCCTGCAGGGAAGAATAACATGTCACCTTTACCTAATAACTTTTCTGCTCCAACAGAGTCTAAAATTGTTCTTGAATCCACTTGTGAAGAAACAGCAAATGCAATTCTTGAAGGAACATTAGCTTTTATTAAACCTGTTATTACATCTACAGATGGTCTTTGTGT
>CAKPKZ010000015.1 GCA_934167435.1 uncultured Clostridia bacterium
GTGCTACAGAAATAACTGTAACACTTTTCAAGAGTCTCTCTTTTTAATTCACTGTCCACTTTTTGGGGAACAGTTCATTTCCTCTATCTTTTTAGTTTTACATATAAAACCCAAACGCATCAGAAAGAATATGGAGGTATTAAAAATGAAACGAATGGAATTGCAAATAAGTTTAACTTTTGTAATTATGTGTGTTGTAGGAATTATCCTCAGTGGAATCATAAGTGTAATATCTGGAAAAACCGGTTTTATTACAAATGAAGTGCTGGTATATGGTATATCCGCAGGTCTTATGTATCTGGGATTTATCTGGATTTGGGCAAGTCGGCATCTGTTTTTAGCCTTAGTGAGTACTATAGCGATAGAACTTGTGATATTACAGATAATATTATTATGCAAAAATATTGCAGGTGTATCAGTTGTATTTGATGCTTGGAATTTGCTGCAAAATATTGTTCTAGCTATAAACTGTGTAATAGGAATCTTAATATCTAAATACCAAGCTAAAAAACTTCTGGAAGAAGACAACAAAAAATCCAAAAACCCCAATATCATCTTTATCATCTTGGATTACGAGAGCTCTATTGATGATGTAGAAAGTACAAATGACTAATTTGTGTTTCCTCAAATAAACCTCTTCCTCTGCGCAGAAAGAGGTTTATTTGGTTTTGACGAAATATAATAAGGTAACTTTTATAATATTACACATTTTTCTTGAGACTGCACCAATACAAGTTTTGTGATGCTTGCTGCTCAGCATAAAAGCTATGGACACTAATGTTATAATAAAAATGTCGAAATTTATAAGTCAATGTAAGAAGTTTAAAAAGAGGTTGGAGATTATGGAAGATAAATTAAATTTAGTTGTAATGTTAACACATAATGATAAAACAGTAGATAATGCATACGAAATTTTTGAAAAATGCAAAATTTCTAAGGCTAAATATTATGGATTTAAAGAAGAACCATTGCCATTGGAAGAAATGAAAAGACTATATAAATATATGAAAAAATGTGGAAAACAGACAGTTCTAGAGGTTGTAGCATATACTGAAGAAGAAGGGCTTAAAGGAGCAGAAATGGCTTTAGAATGTGAATGTGATTTTCTTATGGGAACAAAATATTTTGAGTCAATAAATAATTTTTGTAAAGAAAATAATATTAAATATATGCCATTTATTGGTAATGTGATAGAAAGACCTTCTATTCTTGAAGGAAATATTGAGGATATGATAAGTGAAGCCAATGAATTATTAAAAAAAGGTGTTTATGGGTTTGATTTATTGGGCTATAGATTTACTGGTAATGCAACAGAACTTAATAAAAAATTTGTAACTGAAGTTAATGCGCCTGTATGTATTGCTGGTAGTATAAATAGTTATATAAGACTTGATGAATTAAAAAATGCTAATCCATGGGCATTTACAATAGGAGGAGCATTCTTTGAAAATAAATTTGGGAATAATTTTATAGAGCAAATTAATAATGTTTGTGAATATATAGAAAAAAATTAATGCATTATTTAAGGAGGACAAGATGTTTAAAGTTCTTTATCCATATGAGTACGTTGATAGTGTATTTTGTATAGATTATAATGAATTATATAAAAAAGGATATAGAGGTATAATTTTTGATATAGATAACACATTAGTACATCACGGTGATGATTCTACACAAAGAGTAGATGAATTGTTTAGAACAATTCAAAACATTGGATTTAAAACTCTTTTATTATCAAACAATAATGAAGAAAGAGTAAAAAGATTTTTAAGAAATATTGATTCTTTATATATATGTGATGCAGAAAAACCAAAAGTAGCTAATTATTTAAAAGCTGTTGAAATGATGGGGATATTAAAAGAAGAAACATTATTTATAGGAGACCAGATTTTCACAGATATATTAGGTGCTAATAAAAGTGGAATAGCAAGTATTTTAGTAAAATTTATTAGAGCTAATGGTGAAACTAAAATAGGTAAAAGAAGACAATTAGAAAATCTTATTTTAAAAATATATAAGAAAAATAAAAAATTTCAAAATAGACTTGGGAACATTGTAAAAAAGGAGGAAAAATCAGAGAATGTTATTTATCAAAAATAAAAATTTTTGTGATATAAATCCATTTTTTTGGACTATTTCTACATATAAAGGTATATTAATAACAAATATAAAAGATTTATTTAGTAAAGAAAAATTTGCAAAAACAAAGCAATCTAAAAAACTTACCAATTTGGTATATAAGTATAGTTCAACTATTATAAAAAAAGGAAAAGGCATTGACCCTAGAACTCAAGAAAACAAAGCTGTAAATATAAAGTTAGCATCAAGCAAAATTACAGGTATTATAATAAAACCTGGAGAAACTTTTTCTTTTTGGAGAACAATAGGAACTGTTAATAAAAGAAAAGGATATAAAGAAGGTCGTGTGATTAGACAAGATAAATTGGTTACTGGCACTGGTGGTGGATTGTGTAATTTAGCTAATACTATTAATAATTTAATATTACATAGTCCGTTACAGATTATAGAATTCCATAAGCATTCAGATGCGTTAGCATCTGATATTGGACATAGAGTACCTATGGCAAATGGTACATCAGTTAGTTATAACTATATTGATTATAGATTTAAAAATAATACTAACCAAAATATACAAATAATTTTATGGTGCGATGATGAAAAATTGTATGGAGAATTAAGAAGTGAAGAAGAATTTCCATGTAGTTATGATTTAGTTGAAGAAAATCATCATTTTGAAAAAGAGAATGATAAATATTATAGAGTTTCAAAGATATATAGAAATACAATAAAAAAAGCAACTGGAGAAATTATAAATAAAGAACTTATTTGGGATAATCATTCATTAGTTATGTTTGATTATAATTTAATTCCAAAAGAAGAATTAAAAGTATAAAAAATGTGAAGTTTTTAGAGATAAGGTTTTAATACGACCTCATCTCTTTTTATCTTTATAATAAAAAAATTTAAACATTTCGTAATTTTTTTTCAGCATAACCTTTTCATTTTTATTTATAGAATAAAAAACAATAAAAATTTTTTAACCCAATTTTAACCTTTCTTTAATCAAAAATTAAACAATATAAATTACTTGATTTTTATAAAATAATTTGGTAATATATATATAAATTTATTAATATCATACAAGTAAAAACAAAAGCATATTAGGAGGAATGTAAAATGAAAGAATTAAAAGGAACAAAAACAGAAAAAAACTTAATGGAAGCATTTGCAGGGGAATCTCAAGCTAGAAATAAATATACATATTTTGCTAGTAAAGCGAAAAAAGATGGATACGAACAAATAGCTGCTATATTTCAAGAAACAGCAGACAATGAAAAAGAACATGCAAAAATATGGTTTAAATTATTAAATGGCGGTAATATACCAACAACAGTTGAAAACTTAAAAGCAGCAGCAGAAGGTGAAAACTATGAGTGGACTGACATGTACGAAAAAATGGCTAAAGAAGCTAAAGAAGAAGGATTTGACCATATAGCATATTTATTTGAAGAAGTAGGAAAAATAGAAAAAGAACATGAAGAAAGATATAAAAAACTATTAGAAAATGTTGAAAACGGATTAGTGTTTAGTAAAGATGGAGAAAAAATTTGGAAATGTAGAAATTGTGGACATATAGTTATAGGAAAAGAAGCTCCTGAAATATGCCCAGTATGTAGCCATCCAAAAGCATACTTTGAAATAAAAGCAGAAAACTATTAATAATATAACCAAAAAGGAAATTATAAATAATATAATTTCTTTTTTTGTGGAAATTTTAAAAAATGTATGTTATAATACCAATATAAAAGGAGAGAAACATTTATGCCTAAATTTTTTGTAACAAACAAACAGATTGAAAATAATAAAATATTTATAATAGGACAAGATGTTAATCATATAAAAAAAGTATTAAGAACTAAAATCGGTGATGAATTAGAAATTTGTAATGTAGAAAATCAAGAAAACTTTTTATGCCAAATAGAAGAAATAGAAAATGAAAAAATAATATGTAAAATAAAAGAAAAAGTAGAAGAAACTTCAGAATCAAATATTCAAATTACAGTATATCAAGGTTTACCAAAATCAGATAAAATGGAATATATAATTCAAAAATCAGTTGAACTAGGAGTTTATGATATAACACCTGTAGAAATGCAAAGATGTGTTGTAAAACTTAATGATAAAGACAAAATAAAAAAACAAGAAAGATGGCAAAAAATTTCAGAGGTTGCTTCAAAGCAGTCAGGAAGAGACATAATACCAAAAATAAATAATATAAAAAACATAAAAAATTTTGTAAACGAAGTTACAAATTATAACTTGTTTTTAATAGCATATGAAAAAGAAAAAGATAACACATTAAAAAACGAGTTAAGTAAAATAAAAAACAACAAAGAAAATATGAAAATAGCAATTTTAATAGGACCGGAAGGTGGGCTAGAAGAAACAGACACAAAACTATTGCAGCAAAAAGGAGCAAAAATTATTACATTGGGTAAAAGAATTTTAAGAACAGAAACAGTAGCCTTAAGTGTAATTAGTATAATTATGTACGAATTAGAACAATAATAGGAGGAAATAATGGAAAAAGAAGATACAGTACAGAAAAAAAATAGTAAGGTTCTAAATCAAATATTTTATAATCTAATAATTGCAATAATTTCAACAATATATTTTATTTTTATAAATTTTTCTTATCAAAAATTAAATACACCAACACTAGAATTAATAATGAAAATATCACCAATAGTTATAATGGCTATAGGAATAATATTTTTCGAGATTTCTTATAAAAAAGACAGTGACATATTAGCAATAAATGGAATTGAGTTCTTAATTATAGCAATACACTCTTTATTAATAAAACATATAACACAAGTATTAAACATTAATTTTCAGCTATATATATTAATGTCATCATACCTAATTTCAATATATTATGTTTTAAAATCAGTTGTTATTTATACTAACGATAGAAGAAAATATTTAAAAACATTAAGCGATATTCCAGAAATAGTAAAAGACGAAGAACCAATAAAAAAAGAAGCAACCAAAAAGAAAGAAGAAAAAATAGAGGTTAAACCCAAAAAAAGGGTAAGACCCAAAAAAGAGGTAAAAGAAAATGATTAGAAGTATGACAGGTTATGGAAAAAGTACACTAAATAAAAATGATAGAAATTATATAATTGAAATTAAAAGCGTTAATCATAGATACTTAGACATAAATATAAAAATACCGAGAACAATAAGTTATTTGGAAGAAGAAATAAAAAAAGAAATTTCTAAAACCATAAAAAGAGGAAAAGTAGATGTATTTATAACATTCGAGAACAATAGTGATAAAGGAAGAAATATACAAATCAACACAGAAATTGCCAAGTTATATATTAATGAATTAAGAAAATTAGCAAAACAAGAAAAACTTTTAGACAATATAGAAGTAACAGAAATCTCAAAACTTCCAGATGTTTTAACAATAAAAAATGATTCAGATGATGAAGAAATAAAAAAAGAAGTATTGCAAACAACCCAAGAAACTGTAAGAAAATTAATGGACATGAAGGATGCAGAAGGGGAAAAAATATTACAAGATTTATTACAAAGAATAAAAAATATAGAAGCAACAACTTTAGAAATATCCAAATTATCTACTGGACTTATTGAAGAATATGTAGTAAAATTAGAAAGTAGAATAAAAGAATTATTAGATACAAAAGATATAGACAAATCACGTATAGCACAAGAAGTTGTTATATATGCAGATAAATGCTCTGTAGAAGAAGAAATAACAAGATTAAAAAGTCATATTGAACAATTTAGAAGATTTGTAAAATCAAATGAACCTGTTGGGAAAAAGTTAGATTTTTTAATACAAGAAATGAATAGAGAAACAAATACAATAGGGTCTAAAGCAAACAATTTAGAAATTACCAATAAGGTAATAGAATTAAAAACAGAGTTAGAAAACATAAGAGAACAAATACAAAATATTGAATAGAAAGGATTGATATTATGCAATTAATAAACATTGGATTTGGAAATATAGTATCAGCAGAAAGAATAGTTGCAATAGTTAGCCCAGATTCTGCACCAATTAAAAGAATGGTACAAGAAGCAAAAGATAACAAAACAGCAGTAGATGCAACATGTGGAAGAAGAACAAGAGCAGTTCTTATTATGGACTCAGGACATTTAATATTGTCAGCAGTACAACCAGAAACAGTTTCAGGAAGAGTTGATAAAGATTCATCAATTCAACCAGAAGAAAATTAAAATTTAGGAGGTAATTTAAAATGATGGTAAAACCAAGTGTGGCAGAACTTTTAACAAAATCAAAAAATAGATATGAATTAGTAATAGCTACTTCAAAAAGAGCTAGACAAATAGCAATGGGAGCAGAACCTTTAACAGATGTAAAAGAAACCTCACCAGTAACATTAGCTGCAAACGAAATAGCAGAAGGGAAGGTAACTATATGCTAGTTATTTTATCAGGAGTTTCAGGTGCTGGAAAAGATACAATAAAAAAAGAATTAATAAAAAGAATGGATGATGTAATATCATTGCCTTCATATACTTCAAGAAAACCAAGAGCAGGAGAAGAAGAAGGAGTACAATATCATTTTATAACTAAACCAGAATTTGAAGAAAAAATAAAAAACAATGAATTTTATGAATATGATTTGCACCATGAGAATTATTATGGAACTTCTCGTAAATTAATGAATGAAAAAATAGCAAGTGGTAAAATTATTGTTAAAGATATAGAAGTAAATGGAACAGAAAACTTAATGAAAATATTAAAAAACGAAACAAACTTAGTTACTATATTTTTAAAAGTAGAAAGAGAAGAATTAAAGAAAAGACTTATAGAAAGAGGAGACAACTTATCTGAAGAAGAATTAGAATTAAGATTAGGAAGACTAGAATACGAAGAATCCAAAATAAAATTATATGATTATGTTATAAAAAACGATAATTTAGAAAAAACAGTTCAAATTATAGAAACAATTATAAAAAATGAAAGAAAATTAGAAATGTCACAAAAGTAATGAGTGGCATTTTTTAGCTAATAGGAGAAAAGATGGTAGCAGAAGTTATAATAAATAGTACGGCAAAAAAATTAAATAAAGTATTTGACTATAACATTCCAAAGCACCTAGAGGATTTTATTACTATAGGTAGCAAAGTTTTAGTTCCATTTGGAAAAATGAAAAAACTAGAAGAAGCTTATGTTATAAAAATAAAAGAAAAATCAAATTATGAAATTAAAGACATTGCTAAAGTTGAAGATATAATAAGAGAAGACCAAATTGCACTTGCAAAGTGGATGGCGACAAAATATTTTACCAATGTTTCAGATTGTATAAAACTTATGCTAGCACCAGGTACTAGGAACATAGATGTACAAAAAAGAATAAAAGACAAATTTATAAATGTTGTAAATCTAAATAAAACAACACAAGAAATAGAGTTTGATATACAAAATAAAAAAATAAAATCAGAAAAGCAAAAAAAAATATTAGACTTTGTAAAAAATAATAAAAATTGTACCATTACAGAAATAGAATTAGCAACAGATTGTTCAAGAGCAATAGTAAACACACTTATAAAAAATGGTTATCTAAATGTAGAAGAAAAAAAAGTAAAGAGAAACCCTCTAGAAAATAAAAATGTACAAAAAAACGAAAAATTAATATTAACCAACGAGCAGGCAGCAGCAGTGGAACAAGTACAACATACAATAAATAATAACGAATATAAAAAGTTTTTATTATATGGAGTAACAGGCTCAGGAAAAACCGAAGTATATTTACAGTTAATAGAAGAGGTATTAAATAACCAAAAAACAGCAATAGTATTAGTTCCTGAAATATCACTTACACCACAAATGGTAGATAGATTTATTGCCAGATTTGGTAAAAATAAAATTGCAGTTTTGCATAGTAAACTATCTATAGGAGAAAGACATGACGAATGGGAAAGAATAAAAAACGATGACGTTAAAATTGTAATAGGTGCTAGATCTGCAATATTTGCACCACTAAATAATATAGGAATAATTATAATAGATGAAGAACACGATAGTTCATATAAATCTGAATCAAACCCAAGATATGATGCAAAAGAAATTGCATATAAAATAGCACAGAATTTCAATTGTCCTGTACTCTTAGGCAGTGCTACTCCAGATGTAGTAACATATTACAAAACTCAAATTGGAGAAATAAAACTACTTAAGCTATCAAAAAGAGCTAATAATTCTAGTTTACCATATGTTGAAGTTATAGATATGAAAAAAGAATTAGCAAGTGGAAATAGGTCAATGTTAAGCTTTAAATTATATGAAATGATAAAAAACAATTTAAAAAACAAAATGCAAACAATACTATTTCTAAATAGAAGGGGATTTTCTACTTTTATAATGTGTAGAGAATGTGGATATATAGCAAAATGTAAAAATTGCGACATAAGTTTAACATATCATAGAGATATTAATAAATTAAGATGTCATTATTGCGGATATGAAGAAAACTTAGTTACAACTTGCCCTGAATGTGGAAGCAAAAAAATAAGATACTTTGGAACTGGAACTCAAAAATTAGAAGAAGAAATACATAAAATTTTTCCGCAAGCAAAAACAATAAGAATGGATGTTGACACAGTAAGTAAAAAAAATTCACATGAAGAAATTTTAAATAAATTTAAAACTGAAAATATAGATATTTTAGTAGGAACTCAAATGATAGTAAAAGGGCATCATTTTCCAAATGTAACATTAGTTGGAGTAATTGCAGCAGATACATCACTAAATATTGATGATTATAGAGCAAGTGAAAGAACATTTCAAATATTAACACAAGTAGCACGGACGAGCTGGAAGAGATAAATATAAAGGAAATGTTATAATTCAAAGTTATAATCCAGAAAACTTTAGTATACAATATGCAAAACAGCAAAACTATAATATTTTTTTTGAAACAGAAATAGCTATTCGTAAACAGTTGAAATATCCACCATTTTGCGATATAATAGTAATTGGATTTAATAGTACAAATGAAGAAAAAATAAAAAATGTAAGTCAATTTGTGTATAAATATTTACAAGAAAATATAAAAACGGAAGAATTTAAAATTTTAAAACCAATGCCATCTCCAATAGAAAAGGTTCAAAACAGAAATAGGTGGAGAATGATAATAAAAGGTAATATGAATTCTGAAATAAACTCTATAATAAATAATTGCTTAAAAGAAGTATATAATAAAAATATAAAAGATATACGAATAGTTGTAGATATAAATCCAAATAATATGATGTAAAAAATGAAATATAGACCAATAAAATTATATTGATAATTATAGGAGGAAAAAATGGCGATAAGAAAATTAAGATATGAAGGGGACGAAATATTAAAAAAGAAATCAAGAGAGATTGAGGCAATAGATGAGAAAATTATAACATTAGCTAATGATATGGTTGAAACTATGCATAAATATAATGGAGTAGGATTAGCAGCAGTTCAAGTAGGCGTTTTAAAAAGAATTGTTGTAATAGATTTATATGATGATAATGGACCAATAATTTTAATAAACCCTAAAATATTAAAAACTAAAGGAAAGCAAGAGGTAGAAGAAGGGTGTTTAAGCTTCCCAAATAAATTTGCAAAAATAATTAGACCAGCAGAAGTTGTTGCTGAATATACAAATTTAGAAGGAAAGATAGAAAAAATAAAAGCCAAGGAATTATTAGCACAAGCTATTTGCCATGAATTAGATCATTTAGATGGTGAAGTATTTGTAGACAAAATAATTCCAGGAACACTAGAATATGTAGAACCAGAAAAATAAAATAGTGCAAAATATAAGGAGGTATATATGAAAATTGTTTTTATGGGAACACCAGATTTTGCAAAAGAAAGTTTACAGGCAATATACAATTCTGGACACAATATATTAGCTGTTGTAACTAACCCAGATAGACCAAAAGGCAGAGGAATGAAATTGGTAGCCTCACCTGTAAAAGAATTTGCAATTGATAAAAATATAAAAATATATCAACCAGAAAAAGTAAGAAAAAATGAAGAATTTATAAACGAAATAAAGAAATTACAACCAGATGTAATATGTGTGGTTGCATATGGAAAAATACTTCCAAAAGAAATCTTAGATATACCAAAATATGGCTGTATTAATGTGCATGGTTCGCTTCTTCCTGAATATAGAGGAGCAGCTCCTATTCAATGGGCTATTTTAAATGGGGATAAAAAAACCGGAATTACAACAATGTATATGGATATAGGAATGGATACTGGTGATATGATTTTAAAAGAAGAAGTTGATATAGGAGAAAATGAAACAACAGGAGAGCTTTGGAATAGATTATCTAAAATTGGAGGAGAGCTTTTAGTTAAAACTTTAAAACAGATAGAAGAAGGAACAGCAACAAGAACAAAACAAGGAGAAGACTTTACAGTAGCACCTATGCTTAATAAGGAAATGGCCAAAATAGATTGGGAAAACAAAACAGCTATACAAATAAAGAATTTAGTGCGTGGATTAAACCCAATTATAGGAGCATATTCATTTTTAAACGGAAAGAAAATTAAGTTTTGGAAGGTAGACGTATTAGAAAATAATAATAAAAACAAAGAAAGAGCAGGGAAAGTAATATTAGCAGATGCTAAAAAAGGATTACAAATACAAGCAAATGATGGCATAATAAATGTTCTAGAAATACAAGGAGAAAATTCTAGAAAAATGTCAATACAAGAATTTTTAAGAGGAAATACAATTAATTTGTTAGATGTATTTGAATAAAATTAAAAAATAAAAATATTGCAAAATAGTTGTAAAATTAAATAAAAATTGATATACTAGTATAGAATTTTAGGATATCAATTTTTTTGATATAAAAAGGAGGAAATATTATGGAAGAAGAAAATAAAATAAATGGAGAAATAGTTGAATTAGAAACAACTACAGAACAAGAATCAGATGGGATTGAAATAGCAAACGAAGTAGTTGCAGTAATTGCAGGAAAAGCAGTTTCAGAAGTACAAGGTGTTGCAGGAATGGCTGGTGGATTTGCAGGAGGAATATCAGAAGTACTAAGCGGAAAGAAGAATTTAGCAAAAGGAATAAAAGTTGAAGTTACAGACAAAGAGGCAAAAATAGATGTAAATATAATTGTAGAATACGGTTCAAGAATACCAGATGTAGCATTTGAAATTCAAAACAGAGTTAAAAAATCAGTAGAAGGAATGACAGGCTTAAAAGTAGAAGAAGTAAATGTTCATATTCAAGGAGTAAATACAGAAGAAAAGAAGAAAGCAGAATCAAACGAAGAAATTAAAGAAGATAATAACGTAGAAGAACAATAATTAATTAAATATGAAATGGAGAAATTAAAATGAAAATTTTAGAAAAAATTACTTTAATAATATACTCAAATTTAATGTTAATATTATCAGTTATTTTATGCTTATTAATATTTGGTTGGTTGGACATGAATTTAGTAGGAGATATTGTGAAAAAATTATTAGTTGGTTCAACCTCATCTAATATAATATTAGGAATAAGTGTGCTATTTATATTATTGTCAATAAAATGTATATTTTTCGATTCAACATCAAAACAACAAATAAAAGAAAGACAAGGAGTTCTATTAGAAAACGAGAATGGAAAATTAATGATTTCTAAAGATACATTAGAAAATTTAGTTAACTCAGTAGCTAAAGAATTTGAAAATGCACAAGACATTGTTACTAGAGTAGAGTTGGACAAAGACAATAATGTAAGAGTATATGCAAATTTAATTGTAAGTTCAAATGTAGTAATAAAAGACTTATCTGCAAACTTACAAGAAAAAATAAAGGAAAAAATAAAATCAGCAACAGACTTAGATGTAAAAGAAGTTAATATAAAAATAAAAAATGTTGCTCCAAAAAGTCAAACACAAAATATATAAAAAGAAAGGAGCTACAATATGGAAGAAATTAAAAATTTTATAGCAAAATATAAGGGAGCTATTATAGGTATAATAGTTGGAATATTAATTCTAATAACAAGATTATCAGATTTAATATTAGGAATTGTTGTAATAGCAATAGGAGCTTTTGTAGGAAATTATATACAACAAAATAAAGAAGATGTAAAAGCAAAATTAAAAAAATTTATTGATAGAATGTAATTTTAGAGAGGAAGAAAATATGGAAAGATCAGCAATTAGAGAACAAGCTTTTAAATTAATATATAGTTTAGAAATACAAAAACAAGTTGATTTAGAAGAACAGATAGATTTATATCTTGAAGCAAATGATATTGAAAATAAAAACGCCAAAGAATATATAAAAGATTCAGTTTTAGGTATAGAAAAAAACAAGGAAGAAATAAAAAAATTAATAGAAAAAAATCTAAAAGCTGATTGGAAAATACAAAGAATATCAAAAATAGATTT
Organism: uncultured Clostridia bacterium; assembly: GCA_934167435.1. GTDB lineage: Bacteria > Bacillota > Clostridia > TANB77 > CAG-508 > CAG-269. The sequence continues at coordinate 12,477 of CAKPKZ010000015.1, forward strand.
ATCAATATTAAAACTTGCAATATATGAAGCTGTGGAATTGGCAAAAAAATATGGAGAAGATGCATCAAAAAACTTTATAAATGGAATTTTAGCAAGTATTGTAAAGGAAGAAAACTAATGAAATATGCAGAATTTGCACAAACAGTAACTCAATTAAATAGTTATATTAAAGATAAAATATCTGAGGATGAATATTTAAATAATGTTTTAGTAAAAGGCGAAATATCAAACTTTAAAAACCATTACACAGGACATCTTTATTTTACACTCAAGGATGAGAATTCATTAATAAAATGTATAATGTTTAAAAGTTATGCACAAAAATTGAATTTTTTTCCAAAAGATGGAATGAAAGTAATGGTTTTTGGTACTGTTTCAGTATATGAACGAGATGGAGTATATCAAATATATGTAAAAGCAATGGAAGAAGATGGGCTTGGAGATTTATATGCTAAATATCAGAAGTTAAAAGAAAAGTTAGAAATAGAAGGTTTATTTGATGATACAAATAAAAAGAAAATACCTAAAATGCCTAAAGTAATAGGAGTATTAACTTCACAAACAGGATCAGTAATAAGAGATATTATAAATGTTTCAACTAGAAGAAACCCTAATGTATGCATAAAATTATTTCCAATTCCAGTTCAAGGAGAAGGTGCTGCAGAAAAAATTGTTAGAGGAATAGAATTTATGAATAATAATTTAGTTGCAGATGTACTTATCCTTGCAAGAGGAGGAGGATCACTAGAGGATCTATGGCCATTTAATGAAGAAATAGTAGCAAGAGCAATATACAATTCAAATATTCCAATAATTTCTGCTATAGGACATGAAACAGATTTTACTATTTCAGATTTTGTAGCAGACCTAAGAGCACCAACTCCATCAGCAGCTGCAGAATTAGCAGTTCCCGATATATATGAAGTTAAAGAAAAAATATTAAACTCTCAAAAAAGGTTAAAAATAGCTTTAGTAAAAAAAGTAGAAGTTTTGAAATTAAAACTAGAAAAAAGTATAGAAAGTAGAGTTTTTAAAGATCCACTAAGAAATATTAATGATAATTATTTAAAAGTTGATGCTAATATAAAAAGATTAGAAAAAGCTATTAGTAATAAAACTAATGAAAAACAAATTGTATATAAAGAATTAGTAGCTAAATTAGATGCATTGAGTCCTTTAAAGACATTATGCAGAGGTTATTCTATAGTAGAAAAAGACAATAAAATAATAAAAAGCAGTAAAGAAATAAAAAGTGGAGATGAAATTAACTTAAAATTTAAAGATGGAGTTTCAAAAGCAAAAATAATATAAAATATGTGAGGTACAATTATGGATAAAATTTTAAAAGTAATAATAACAATTCTTATAATTTTAGTAATTGCTATAACTATATATGTTGGAAAATTAATAATTGATAATAATAAAATTAATGCAGAAGAAAATAATACAATTCAACCAAAAAATGAGTCTACTTCTGAAAATAAAATAGATAATGAAATAGAAAATAATATAGATATTAAAGAAAATGAGAGCAAAAATGAAATTGAAGAAAATACAATTGAAAAAAATGATGTAGTTAGTAATGTGGTTGGAAAAGAGGAAAGTGAGAGTAAAGAAGATAACACAAAATTATCAGATGACGATAAAGCAATAAAATTAGTTAAAGATAAATTTGCCAAAAATGACAGTGCAATAAAATTTATTATAGCAAATAAGAATGGAAATGAATATTATATATCAGCAAATAATATAGTAACAACTCAAGTAATTTCTTGGTATAAAGTAAATATTTCTACTGGAGAAGTTACAGAAGAATAAAATAGAAAGAGGTAAACAATGAAAGATAGTTTTGAAAATAAAATGGAAGAGTTGCAAAAAATAGTAGAAGAATTAGAAAAGGGAGAATTATCTTTAGATGATTCTGTAAGTAAATTCGAACAAGGAATGAAAATATCACAAGAATGCAATAAGATGTTGGAAAAAGCAGAAAAGAAAATAACTATACTATTAAATAAAGATAATGAATACCAAGAAGAAGAATTTGAGTCTGAAAATAATTAGGGGGAACAGAAAAAAATGAACAATTTTACAGGATTTATACAAAATAAATATATATACATACCGTTCTTTTTATGGTTTGGAATACAGCTGTTTAAGGTAATATCAGACTTAATAATAACCAAAAAATTTAATTTTAAACGAATTATGGGAGCAGGAGGAATGCCCAGTTCTCATTCTGCGGTAGTGGCAGGACTAACTAGTATGATAGGAAAAAACATAGGGGTAGATACGCCAATGTTTGCATTATCATTAATATTTGCATTTATAGTTATGTATGATGCATGCGGAGTACGTAGAGCAGCAGGAAGGCAAGCAGCAATTTTAAATAAAATAGTTCAAACACCAGGATTAACAGGAGTGCAAGTTTCAGAAAAACTTGTAGAGGTTTTAGGACATACACCTGTTCAAGTATTTGTTGGAGCATTAATAGGAATAGGGATAGGAATAATTTTTGGATAAATAGGAGTGGAGCAAATGACAGATATAGAAATTGCAAGAAATACAAAATTAGAAAAAATAACAGATATTGCTAAAAGTATAAATATTAATGAAGAACAGTTAGAATTATATGGGAAATATAAAGCTAAGATATCAGAAGAAGTATTTGAAAAGTGCAAAAATAAAAAAGATGGTAAATTAATTTTGGTAACAGCAATAAATCCCACACCATTAGGAGAAGGAAAAACTACTGTTTCAATAGCAATTGCTGATGGATTGTCTTGCATCGGAAAAAATGCTATATTAGCATTAAGAGAACCATCACTAGGTCCTGTTTTTGGAATTAAGGGAGGAGCAACTGGTGGAGGAAAAGTGCAAGTTGCACCAATGGATGATATAAATCTACATTTTACAGGCGATATTCATGCAATAACTTCAGCAAATAACTTATTATCAAGCATGATAGATAATCACATATATTTTGGAAATGAATTAGGAATAAGAAAAGTTACATGGAAAAGATGTATTGATTTAAATGATAGGCAATTAAGGCTAGTTGACACAGGATTATCTGGAGAAAAAAGAATTATTCCAAGAAGAGATGGATTTGATATAACTGTAGCATCAGAGATTATGGCTATATTATGTTTAGCTGAGAATTTAGAAGATTTAAAAAGTAAACTTGCAAATATTATTATTGGTTATAATAATGAAGAAAAACCAATATATGTAAAAGATTTAAAAGCAGAAGGTGCAATGGCTGTATTGTTAAAAGATGCTATAAAACCTAATTTAGTACAAACCTTAGAACATACGCCTGCAATAATACATGGAGGACCATTTGCCAATATAGCACATGGCTGTAATAGTGTTAGAGCAACTAAAATAGGCCTAAAGCTAGCAGATTATGTTGTAACAGAAGCAGGATTTGGAGCAGACTTAGGGGCAGAGAAATTCTTAGATATAAAATGTAGAAAAGGAAATATAAAACCAGATGTTGTGGTTATTGTTGCAACAATAAAAGCAATAAAATACCATGGGGGAGTAGAAAAAGATAAAATACAGGAAGAAAATATTTTAGGAATTGAAAAAGGCATAAACAATTTATATACACATATATATAACATAAAAAAAGAATTTGGATTAAATGTTATAGTAGCATTAAACAAATACAATACTGATACTCAAAATGAAATAGAATTTTTACAAAAAAAATTAGAACAAAAAAATATCCAATTAAGCATTGTAGAAGGATGGGCTCAAGGTGGAGAAGGGGCAATAGATATAGCTAAAAAAATAGTTAATATAACAAAACAACAACAAGAATTTAAATATATATATGATATAGAAGATAAAATACAAACTAAAATAGAAAAAGTAGCTAGAAAAATTTATAGAGCAAAAGAAGTTATATTTTCTAAAGAAGCATTAGAAAATATAGAAAAAATAGAAAAGTTAGGCTATAAAAATTTACCAATATGTATAGCAAAAACCCAGTATTCATTATCAGATGACCCTAAAAATTTAGAATGCATAGATGAATATAATATTAATATAAAAAATGTTGACCTAAAAGCAGGAGCCGGATTTGTAGTAGTATTTGCTGGCAATATTATGACAATGCCGGGATTACCAAAACAACCAGCAGCAGAAAACATAGATATAGACAAAGATGGAAATGTGAAGGGAATATTTTAACAAAAATCCATTAGATTTAAAAATAATCTAATGGATTTTCATATTCATTATTAAATCTAACTCCTAAATGCAGATGTGGACCAGTAGTAGCCCCATTTGTAGGATTACCATTCGAATCTTTATATTGATTACCAGGAACACCATATACATTTTTAGGACCAACATGTCCAATTATTTGTCCTTCTTTTACTTTATCTCCAACGCGTACAATAAAATTGGGATCACAATGGCAATATGAAACTTTAAAATTACCAAAAGAAAGTGTAATAGTATAACCACCACCACCCAAAAAATTAGTAAATGTAATTTCTCCATCTGCAACAGCAATAAAAGTAGTACCAGGAGGTGCAGGAATATCTATACCCTTGTGATATGTAGAAGCACCACCTGTTGGGGCAGAACGTTTACCAAAATTAGAACTAATTGTTGAATAACCTGGTATAGGCCAAGTAAAACCATTTGGATTAATTGTAAATATGTCTGAAGAAACATTATTAAATTCATAAGAACAATTAGATTCAAAAATAGGAATAAAAAATAAACATATTAATATTGTGAAAATAATAATAAAAAATATAAATGATTTAATTAATTTTGGAATAGGGAATCTCCTCCGATAAAAAAATTTTGATAAAAATATTGGCAGGGGCACTAGGAGTCGAACCTAGCTCTGGAGTTTTGGAGACTCTTATACTACCGATGTACTATGCCCCTATAAATAATTTGAAATTAACTAAAAAGAATTATATCATAAATAATATAAATTGTATATATAAAATGCAAAAAAAAAATTAATTTTTTTTTGCATTTTATATTGACAAATTTTGTAATGCATATTATAATAACAATTGTCGTTAGGCAAACCAGTTTAAATAGAAATGCAGATGTGGCGGAACTGGTAGACGCACAGGACTTAAAATCCTGCGGTTGAATAAACCGTGCCGGTTCGATTCCGGCCATCTGCACCATTAGAGCATCAAGGAGTTCAGAGAATTAACCTTGATGCTTTTATAATAAAATTGATAGATTTTTCTAACAAATTTCTAACAATTTTGGAAAATACTTAATTATTTAGGTATATTAGAGTGCAGATCTAATATATCTTTTTTATTGCTATTAAAACTTAATGCATTTTCAATAGCTGTTGCAGATTTTATCTTTGTACTCGAATCCAAGTGCGCATATCTTTCTGTTGTTTTAGAACTAGAATGTCCTAGCCAATCTTGTATTTCTCTTAAAGATATTCCTTTTTTCAAAAGTAATGTTGCACAACTGTGTCTTAAATCGTGAAACCTTATTTTTCTCAAACCATTCTTTTTTAGAATTTCTTTAAATTTATGACTTACATAGTCAGGTTTTCTTAAATTTCCCATTTCATCTACACAAACGAAATCTTTAAATTGTTTATTGTAACTTTCTTTAAATATAGACATATAGTATTCTTGCATTTTTCTAGTGTATAGTAAAAGTTCTTCAATTTCTTTAAATAAAGGTAATGTTCTATAACTAGATTTATTCTTTGTTTTTCTTTTTGTAATAGTTTTAGTTTTTGTTTTACTATTTTTATTTTCATCTGTAACTGTTACTACTTTATGACTTATTGTAATTGTTTTATTATCAAAATCAATTGCAGACCATTTAATACCTAAAACTTCACTTCTTCGTAATCCATAAAAGGCAGTTAAATAAACTATTAATTCTAAAGTAGTATCTTTTACAACTTTAAATAAATTGTTTAATTCTTCTTCATTATAATAATCAGCTATAAATTGTTCTTGCTGTGGTCTACCAACTTTTATAGCTGGATTACTTTGTATTAAGTCTGTTTGTACTGCATAATCTAATGCCTTTCTAATATTAGCATGATATTTTACAACTGTATTTCCTTTAAGCCCTTGTGAATATAACCAATTATAAAAATCTAAAATATGCACTGGTTTCAAATCTTCTAGCATTACTGGATTTTTAGTAAAATATTCTTTTGTTCTGCCTTCAATTTGCCTTTTATAACCTGTATATGTGGATTCTTCTACTTGATGTTTTATCATATCAAGCCATTTAATCATAAAGTCTGAAAATAATATTTGTACTTTTTTATCTTCTGTTTTTGTAGTTGTGATTGTTTCTAGTTTATTTTTAAATTCATCTCTTATTTGAATAAGTTTCTTTTCAGCTTTTTTCTTACTTTCATTTTCTTTAAATCCTGTAGATACCCATTTCATTTTTCTAATGCCATCTACATAGTAAGTTAATACTGTATAAAAAGTCTTATTCTTAATTGTTAAATATGCTGTTATGTTATACATTAAAATCTCCTTTCTTAATTTTAAACAGTATTTTTATTGAGTTAAAAAAGCGATAACATTTATCTTAGGTATTCTGTATAGTTTTCCTACTTTAATTGCTTTAATAGTACCTTTTCGTACTAATTCGTATGCTGTTTGTTTACCAATATTTCCTAGCATTGATCGTAGTCCAGATACATCAACAACATCAGGATAATCAGCAAACATTTCTTGCGTGTAATTGTCGCTTTGCATGTGTTCCTCCTTATCTTTCAAAATCAACATTTTGCATATGTTTAGTAGATTATATTTACCATGTCCCATCTACTTAAGGGAATATTATAGATAGTTTTACCTACATAGGAATTTCACCTCTCCGCTATCAGCCGAGCGACTCCTCAACATCACGTTAAGCCAAGCCGAAGTATCATTATAGTGTTCCATAATACTTTCATATGACACTATTTTCTAGTGTGTTTTTCAATGTACTTTCCTTGTTTGCAATTTTTATTTGCAAAACTATTGTAATAATGATAACATTATAGTATAATAATTATAGAATATCAATAACAAATCGTAAAAAAATAAAAATTGTTAACATTAAATTGGAGGAAATATTGAAATGAAAGCAAATTTACCAGAGAAAAATTTTTTTGATAGTTTTTATATTTGGTTTAATAAAGAAAAAAGAGAAGAATATTATTCAACACCTTTATATCTTTATAGTG
>CAKPKZ010000016.1 GCA_934167435.1 uncultured Clostridia bacterium
AGAATAGCAAAACCACTTTTAGCTTCAGGCTCAACCATTTGTTTCAAGTTTCCTGTCCAATATTCCCCAGTATTTTCGCTTTTCATATACCAAGGTGCAGTATTTCGTAAAAGATTATTTCCACCTGAACTTGTAAATATATTAGTAAGACCTGATTCTGCATTTTGGATTAATTTATTAACCTGTGTTTTTGTATAAACATCACTATTTAATTTTTCTGTAAATATTGTTATTGTATCATTGTTTAGTAAAATAGAAGCTTCCATTCCATCTAACCTATTGCTTAATCCCTGAATTCTCTCAACAGACATTGTTCCGGCAGTAATAAAGTCAGCAACAATTTCACCATTTGCTGTTATCGCTGTTTCATAAGTACCATTTATACCTTTTGAACTATATCCTATACCTCCTAGACCAAATTTCCATATTTTTTGTGAAGTTTCTATATCAGTAGAATCACATAAATACATTTCTCCTGTAGATTCCGAAATATAAATATACCCATTAAAGGGATGATTAATTAATTCAGTAGCATTTTCTTTAGCTTCTTTTAAAATTGAATCTGGATTAATTTTTGAAACCTGATTTTTTAAATTATTAAGTGTATTATTTTGATTTGTTATATAATTTGGTGTTGGAATACCTAGTTCAATATTAATAGTTCTTTCTAAATTACAATTATAAACTGTTTTTACTATTCTTGTAGAATAGTTTAAATTTAATGATGGAATAATGGCCTTACAAGTATCTCCTAAATGTGCTGTTTCTAAATAAGAGTAATTTTTATATTCATCCGTTTTGGATAATTCAATAAAATCAATTGAAATTGAAATTGTTGGTTTATCTATTCCATTAGCATATAATTTATTTACGCCTTCAATTAATTCATCTCTTGTTTCGGCATTAGGAAATTCTATTTTTTTATAAATTGGCACTATATAATTATTTATAATTGGACTATCAACATACTTTTCTTCTAATAACAATTCATCCTTACCTTGAGGCATTATTCTAGTAGCAACTGTTGAAAAATCCAATTTAAAAGATATAGCACTAAGATTTTTCCCTTGTCTTATTTCTAATCCTAAATTAGACCCACGTTTTTTATGTACTGTTATATTAAAATTATTTATCTCCAACTCTCCACCAAACCTTGTCAATAAAGAATTGTCGGCACTATAAATTGCCTCAATTATATTTTTTCTTACGTATCTAGCACTGGCTAGATCAGTACAATTACCCGTTACTGAAAAGTTTGTTTGCATTTCAGCATTATTTAAAATCCACAACAAAGCTTCTTGAGAAGTTTTATTAGTTGGCGCGACATCCAATAAAAAATTATTTTCTAGATCAAAAAAAACATGTTTAGCCAAAACTTTAATTTTAACCGTATCTTTTTCTATATTTTTAATTCTAAATAATTGTCCTTTTGCCTTAATAATATTTTGTTCAACTATTAATTCACTTAATTTACCACCAATTAAATATTCAAACTCTAAATTGTACTCTCCATTTAAAACTTCTGTTATTAAAGGATCACTATAAAAATCCGTTAAAATCCCTAATCCTAAATTGTTAAAAGAGGTGGTTTTTGCTTGGTATAAAACTAGCATTATAACCACCCCTCTTTATATTTAATTATTACTTTTGTAATGCCGTCACCAATATTAATTGTATTTTGACCAACTAATAATTTAGGAAACTGTTCTAAGTTAACTTTGTCAGATTTGTTAGTATTGTTTTTTACGCATTCCATTAAATCACAATCAATTGTAATATCAGATTCCGTGACATTTATTTGTATATTATTTAATGTAATCGTTCCTACTCCTGAAATTATTAATGTAGGATTTACTTCGATTGTCCCACCAACATTAAAATTTGAACTAGAAGTAAATTCTTTTGTTTGTAAAGTGTTAGAAAAAGAAAATGGATCAACATCAAATTGTAATGGGAATTCTTTTAAAAAAGTTAAATACTTTGAAAAATCTATTTGATTTTTAATCGTAGCATTATATTCTCTATTAGGTTCTGTAGATAGTGTTAAAATTCCTGTACCATGGAAAACACTTTTGATCAAATCTATTTTTGTAGAATCCAATAAAACACATTGAATTGTATACGACTTTGAATTATATGTTTTATTATCTATATGAAGATTTCCATTTCTTCCATTAACCTTAATTGTTTCAATATTTTTTTCTGCTCTAGAAACTGGAGGCATTTCTTTTACTACTATACTAAGGTCTTCATACGATTTATACCCATTAAAAATAAAACTTTCCATATTATGCACCAACTTTCTTCTTTTGAAGATAATATAGCTCTTCTGCTATTCTTTCAATATCTTTTTCGTCTTTCACCTCTAATTTTTCGACAATAATGGTATTGTTATAATTAGTTGTCTGATTTATTGGGTTTTGCTTTTCTGAATTTCTATATTTTTCTGCATCCTCTTTCTTTAAAACAGCTTCACCTTTGTGTAAAATTGCTGGCATTTCATCGTATGGAACATATTCCATTCCTACACGCAATTTTTTTATTAATGGTATATTTATTCCTTTGCCACCAACCCCAGGAACCCACTTAGGAATTTTTATTTTATTTAAACCTTTAATAAAGCTATTTAAAAGATCAATTATGAAATTAATTGGTGCTTTAAAAATATTTCCAAGGGATGTAGCAATATTTTTAAATATGTTTTTTACATTTTCCCAAGCGTCTTTCCAATTACCTGTAAATACATTTTTTATAAAATCTATTATATTTTTAAAACTATCAATAACTAAAGATATTTGATTTTTAATTAAGTTTAAAGCTCCCCCTAAAACGCTTGTAATAATACCAGATGTTATTTCTAAAGCGGTTTGTAATGGAGGCAGAATTAAATTAGTCAATCTAGATAATAATTTGGTTATTGGAGTTAAAATATAATTTAATATTTCTAACAATGGAGATATTAATGATGTTAACAAGTCAATAAAAGGCTGTAAAAGATCTAAAAGTGGTTGTAAAATTGGTAACAATGGAGAAAGTAAATTTATCAATAAAGGTAATATTGACTCTATTATTTTTAACAATGGTGGTAATATTAAATTTATCAACTTGATAAATATTGGCAACACTGTTTCTGTCAATTTTGTAATAAAAGGTAATAATTGATTTAACAAATTGACAAATACCGGCAATATAGCTTGTATTAATTTAATAAGAGGTGGCAATAAAGAAGTGAATAAATTTAATATCACAGGGGCAATAGATGTAACCATATTTTGAATAGTAGGAAGATTATCTAACACCATCTGTAGAACTTTTTGTAATATTGGAATCAATTGTGAAATTATATTGTTATACATTCCACCTAGAGCAGTTTTTATTCTATCAACAACATCTCCAAAATCCGCTCCTGCTTCAACAGCTTTGCTTGATAATACACCTCCTAAATCCTCACATTCTTGGCGCCATCTAGCTATTCCATCGCTACCTTCAGCTAATAGTGGGGCAAGATCGGCATATGATTTTCCAAATATATCATTAGCTAATGCATTTCTTGTTGTTGCATCTTCCATATCGGCCAATGAATTTATAACTTCGTTAAAAGCTTCTCCACTGGACCCTATTTCATTTATATTAATCCCCAATCTTGAGTAAGCTTCAGTTAAACTTGTACTTCCTTCTTTAGCGTCAGAAAAAGCCTTTTGCTGCTTTATCATTAATTTTTCTAAATTTGATGTTTCCATACCTCCTAATTTAGCCGCATATGCCCATTTTTGATATTCTTCCGCTGTTGTACCGACCTTTTTTGCACTATCATCAATAGCTCCAGAAGCATCTGCTACACCCATCACCATGGCTGATAGACCTGTTACAATAGTGGTTCCTGCAGTAACAACGGCTGCGCCAACTTTTCCGACTGTTGAAGCAATTTCACCAAACTTTTTAGAAAAGTTTTTTCCAGTATCTTCTCCTTTCTTTTTTACATCATCAAGACTTTTTACTGCCTTTTCTTTATCAATAAATATCTCTCCATAAAGTGAAAAAATACTTGCCATATATACACCTCCTAAGACATTCCATAACTCTTTAATATTTCCTCTGAACTCCTCATTTTTTTATTTATAGGAGTTAGTGAATTATTATCATTACCTAAAACTGCGTTATATATTGTTTCAATAATTTTAGGTATTTCTTTTTCTTTTTTTACAGCATTATTTAAACATTCTTTTAATAAATAAAGAGGCTTTCCATAAAAAAAAGAAATGCCTCCATAATATTTAAACAGTATTCGTAGGACTTCTGCTGTACCTAATCCTACACTAATTATAAAAAATCAACTAAATCCTCAATTCCTAAAATTTCTTTTAAAACGGGCATTATTTCAACATTTTTAGCTTCCTCTATTGAAATACTTTTATATTCAGAAATTAATTGATAAATTTCCTCTTTTGCTTTATATAATTTACTGATTATTAAAAGAATTAAACTTTTTCCTAATTCTTTATTATCTTGTTCTTCATTACCTGTGTTAATTTCAAGATTTTTTAATTCATCTCTGATTTCCATCTTATCAATGATTAAGCTTAATGTGATTACCGTTTCAGTTGTTAATTTTTTTATTTTATCTAAATTCATAAATTTCCTCTCTCCTTTCCCTTTTTTAATATTTATAAACTATAAGTATTAAAAAAGAGAGTTACCTCTCTTATTAATCTCCAGTAGCAACTGGGTTTGTGTCACTATCTTCTATACTCCAAAGTTTTTTTGTTGGATCAGTATAATCATAATGCGCTATTAAATTCAAATTATGTTCATTTTCTGATTTTTGAACTGTTTTAAATGTAAAAGCGTCTTCATGAAGCAAATTCTTAACATGGAGTATTTTAAATTTACCATCTAACATTTGCGTTATGACACTTATTTTTTCAACATATTTTGATGTTGGAATAACTCCAAATGATCCTTGTTCTATTTTTTTTGATGTAGTATCTACAACCGCATTTGGTATTGCCATAGCAAGCGTTTCTTGCGAACAATCTAGCGTAGATACTTTTAATGTAACATCTTCTCCATCCTTAACTTGTAATCCTGCAGTTTTTCCCATTCTTCCATCATATTCAATATCTCGTATTGATGGTGTTGATGTAAATTCAACTCCTCCACGAGTTGGACCGAGAATTTTTTCTGTTGCTGTTCCCATATTTAAAACAACAATACCTTCATCAATTTGTATTTTTTGTGTTTGCCCTTCTGTTAATCTTGCTAACATTTTTATCCCTCCTTATTTAAAAATTCTAGCAACAAAACTTATTTTTCTTATAGATAAGTCTTGTTCATTTGATTTTACAATCATATGATTTTCAAAGCCCAAATGAAATCCTATATTTTCATTTCTATAATGATACCCATCTAAATTATCTCTTAATGTATCAATAATATTTTCATTTGATTCATTACACAGTTCATTAACATATATTTCTATATCAAAAATACCACTATAACCTGAATTTAGAGGGCTAAGCACTAAAGTTGGAACAACTAAAAACGGAAAATTTGCGCTACTTGGTGCTTCCTCATAATAACAAGTATAATATTCATTAATTTTAGATAATATTTTTTCTATAAACAAATCAACCAATTTCCTCATCTCCTCCTAAATCTATCATTAAACCATTAGTTATCTTTATATCATTTATTTTGCTTAACGATTCAATTTGTGACTCTCTAATTTCTTTTATATTATTATAAACAGTATTTCTTAATAAATTTTTTCCAGTTTTACCTGGGTGTTGTACTATAAAACCAAACTTATTTCCCATATTATCATGCAATTCATAACTAAGCTTTTTAGAACTATTAAACTCTTTAGTCATAATAGTATGAGAATTAAATCCAAATTCCAACCACCATGGATTTACATAATACTTAATCCCTCGTTTCTTCATTTGAGCCCGAGAACGATACCCTAATTCCATATATGGTTGTCCGGTTTTATAGTCGATTTTCGCCCAAGCTACTATAGATTTGTAAAGTCCACCAGTTTTATAATGATTTTCTTTTATATCATCTTTTAAAATTTTAGTAATTACTTTACCACTTTCTTTTAATCCTTCTTTAGCATATTTTTTCATTAAATCAATACATTCCTTTGAAGTATCAATAAATTCAATTTTTATCTCGCTATTCATTTTTCATAATAAAAGAGCTTAAAATTATTTCAGTTAAATCTTCCTTCTTATTAATTCGTAAAATTTTATACAATCTATTATCATACTTAAAATGAGTAACACCTTCTAAATTAACTAGCTTACATTCGATTTTAACTTCTGGTTTTAATCCTACACTTTGTGCTTGATAAAACTCAGTTAAACCTATTGATTTAATATTACAATAAACAATTTTTTCATCATATGATATTTTAGGTCGTTTGTTTTTATCAACTGTAGATATTTCTTTACATAAATACCCTACATCTTTAAAATACATTTAAACACCTTCTTTTCCAATTATTTTTTGTAATTCAGCCGTATTTTCATGATATGCTATTGCTAAATGTTGTTTTAAAAGAGAATAGTTTTCTTTTAATTTTTCACTATCACTATTATCGAAACCAAAATGAGCTTTGCAATATATTTTAATTGCTTGAGTAATCAACGGATCATTGTCTTTTATTAAAGAAGAGGCAATGCCGGAAATTTTTAAATCTAGTTTACATGCCTCAATTAAATCTTTTATTTCATCATCATAAAAAGAATTATTTATTCTTAAATCTAATTTTATCTTTTCTAGCATTACCTATACCTCCCTAATTAAGCTGTAGCTTTTACTAATTTAACAAAAGCTTCTCCAAGTGCAGGTTGACCATCAAAAATAGCACTTCCTAGGAATTTATAAGAGTTTGTATCAACGTCAAATTGTCCCACAATATTTACATCCTCTGCTAAGTTTCCAACATATTTTTTTAGATTTCCAAAATATGCTTCATGATCCGCAACGTCTTCAGAAAGTAACACTTCTTTACCATAAATGTAATAAACTCCATTGCTTTCAGTAACAATAGAATTCTTAGCCAAATTTTGCAATGGCATAAAATCATTAAATAATGTTGCATTATTCATTAGATATTTTGCATTTTTACTATATCCAGCCTTTAGTAAAGACATTAATTTTTGTACATTAGCTTCTGATAATGTTGCAGTCTTTCCTACTGTTACTGAATTAGTATCTCCCCAAGTGTTTGCTTTTTCAATTCCTTTTGCCTCACTTGAACCATTACCTTTAATAATTAATGTGATAATTTTATCAGCTAACATTTCTGCAATCATATCAGTTAACCATGCTTCAAAAGCATCATTAGTCATAGTTGCAACTGATTTAGAAACTTGTACAAGTTTTGTTACTTCATATCCGTTTAATGTAACAGTTACTAAAGTATCTCCATCACCTGTAATTGTCGCATTCTCAGTATGAGTGGCACCAGAAGTTTTTGTTCCTTCAACAGCAAATTTTACACTACCTGCTACATTTAAAAGTGTAATTTCCTTTAATAATGGTGCTTGATCTTTTAATTTTTTTATTATTTCAGTTGATGTTTCAACTGGCATTGCTCCATTTACACCACTTATAGCAAATGCTCTTTCTTCTTTTTCAGTTAATTGTAAACCTCTTAACTTTTTTAAATATGCACTACGAAATTCTGCATTTTGATTCATACTTTTTCCTTCCTTTCCTTCTTCTTCGTTTACTGTCTCAACAGAACGACCAATTACGCCTTTTTTTATTTTTTCAAGAGTGGCATTTCTCTTTTCTGTTTTTTCAATTAGTGATTTTTTTTCTTCTTCTAATTGATTAGCCTTATCTTCCAATTCTTTGATTTCATCATCTGATAAGTCTTCAGCACTTTCTAATTTATCTATTATCTCTTGAAGTGCAGCTTTAATTTCTTCTAAAGTCATAATTACATTCCTCCTTTTAAATTCATGACTCTTAATTTTAAAAGAAGCTTTCTTTTTTTAAGCTTCCTTTCTGCTCTTAAGTTATCCAACTTCTTTTTTTCGTTATCCAACGTATTTAAAGCGCGAGCATATATCTCTGTCGTATCATAAAATGGAGTATCTACAATACTTACATCATATAGACAGTCGATACCAGTAATTGTTCTAGTATCAGTTGAAGCATCCCATTCTTCATCCGACACTGTAAAAGCAAAGCTCATTTTGTCTAATAAACCTGCTTTTAATGATTTATAAATATCTATGTTTGAGGTAGTATCTATCAATTTTGCTCTAACTTTTAATCCTCTATCATCAACTTCAAGGCTTAAACTCCCATTTCTCGTCCTAGCAAGAATTAAAAAACTATCATTGTGATTATACTTAAGGGGAACATCTTTCATATTACAATTATCTAATGCTCCCTTTTTTATTATCTCAGTAAAGCCATGTGTTGCTGGACTATCAAAAACAACAGCATACCCTTCAACAAGCATTTCATTTGGATTTTCTTTGTTGTTCTTTACCTCAACATTTTCTGCAAAGAACCTTATTTCCTTTGTATTTTTCATTATTCATATTCCTTTCCATTTGGTAAAATAAAAACAACTTTTTTATTTTTGTAAGTTGTCTCTTTTAAATTTTCCAGATATTTTTTAGTATGAAACTCTATTAATTTTATTTTTGTCACTGCCGATACTTCTTTTATTGTTTCTAGTTTCGTAGTTTCAATTTCCTTATTCATTATTTTCCTCCTTATCTAAGTTTTTTACTTCTGTATATTCTTTTCTAATATATCTTTTATCTCCATCTTCAACCGGTGGCAAATTAAAAATCGCTAAACCTTGATTAACTGTAATTAGTCCTCTGTCAGTCATCTGCGTAACAAAATTTAGTTTTGTATTATTACTTGCAAATTGAAGCCTTGAAGATTCAAAAATTACACCATAACCCTTTTCTATATCTTTATTATCCATTAGCATATTGGTTAATACTTGTCCTAACTGCAAAGCCAAAGGCTCTATATTTCCCTCATAAAAATTGTTCCATTGATCTTCTGAGGCCTTATTTTGTATTATTTCCTCTGAAATATGAAAATAATCAAAAACATTGTTTTTTATATGGTTCACTTGATCTGAATCAATAATAAAAGGTTTACTTGTAATCTCTTTTACTTCAGCATATTTATTATCAAATATCATAATTCCACCATTGTTATCCGTACCTAAATTTGCTTCGGTTAAAACTTTTCTCTCTTGTTTTAAATGTTCTGGCAAAATCGTGTTTGTAAGTCTTGCCAAAAACCTAATTGAAGCAGCATTTTTTATTCCTTCTTGAATGCCAACATTTTGTGTTTGCAATAAATCCATTGTAGGCTTTAATGGCGCATTTGAATCTCCAATATATTCCTTTGTATAAAAATTTAATCTTAAATGTCCTACACGCTCATACTCAATTACAAACGTTTCGTTTCCTATTTTATATTTTAAATAATCAATTCCATCTACATCAATTATACTGGAGCCTTGCCCCCTTACAGGGTATAATCCGACTATTTCTGTTGCGGTATTATCAGAATAAATTGGAACTATAAAAGCATTATTCTCGCATAATAAAGTAATGAATAGTTTTGATAAAAATTGTTGGGTCGTCATTAAATAATTTGGTTTTGTAGCAAGCAATTTTGATAGTTTTTTATGTTTGTAATTTCCATGAATAACAGGATTTAATTTACTGCAATGAGTAGCAATAGAACTTATTGCACTCCTTGTTAATTCCATTTCATAAATACCGCCAGCAAAACTAGAAAATGCTGGAGTATAATTGTTAATTACTTTAAAAGCATTTGTTAAATACTTTATCTGGTTTTTTTCTTTTATTTTATTAAATATTCCCATTATATTTATACCTCCATATTTGTCATTGTAATATAATCTTCGTAATGATTCTGCAGTACACAAAAAGCATCAATTAAAGCCACTGTACCATCTATTCTTTGTTTAGGATTTTTCCCTTTTATAGGTCTAATATTATCATTTTTATCTATTTCTACTTGTGTATTTGTTAAACACCATTTTAGAATTGGATTATTGTTATAATTGATATTTTTAGAACTTAATTCACAGGCTAATTTTTTCATCGGATTACTCATAGTTTTGGCTCCTTGCCTAACTTCTTCCATTACAAAAGAATTGTTTTTCATTTCTTCAACCCACAAGTTTGCACCCCATGGATCATAGCCACACCATAAAGTATAAATCTCGTATTTGTCCCTTAGTTCCTTAAACCATTCTGTTACATCACTTTCTAATACTTTATTACCATTACAAAATCTTACATATCCTTGTTCTTTCCAAATCTTGTATGGAACTTTGTCTTCCCTTTCTTTTTGTTCTGCAACATCTTCTGGAATAAAATACATTTGATTGCAATACCACTTTTTGTGATATCGATATATTACAGTTGCACATGTTAAATCCCATACACTTGATAAATCAACACCTCCAATTGCATATATCTTTTTATGTTCTTTAATATCATAAATTTCGGTATTGTTGATATTCTCAAATGTCAACCAACTTCCTGTTCCTGTTTCTCTTATATTAAAATCTTTAGTTAACAAAGTAGGAAGAAATTTTGCGTCATTTTTTCCTTTTGCCACATATTCTTCTAAAGTTTTTAAACTTTTTATTGTTCCTAAACCAGGATTGGCTTTTTGCCAACATTTAGGATCACTCCATTCTTTTCTCTCATCGAGTTCATAAATGAAACTTAAAAATCTCTCATCATTTATCATTCCATTTAAAACATTAGATGAATAATCATAAATATCATCATATATATTTTCGCGAACAAAACCAGCAGTTGTGATCATTAATAAAATTGGTTGTTGTCTTGATGACATAGATTGCTTTGTAACATCATATATATTACGATCCTTAATTGAATGAAGCTCATCTATTATTCCACAATGCATATTTAAACCATCCAAAGTATTACTATCACTTGCAAGTGGTTCAAAATAAGAAAATGTTTTCGGAAAATATAAATCGCTTTTTCGTTTTTTTATATGATTACTTAAAACAGAGCTTTGAGATACCATATGTACAGCTTCATTAAAAACAATCTTTGCTTGATCTTTCTTTGAAGCAATACAACATATTTGAGCTCCACCTTCTTTATCTCCAAACAACATATAAAGTGCAATTGCACTTAATAATGTTGATTTGCCATTTTTACGAGCAACAATTATTAACACTTCTTTGTACTTTCTCAAACCTTCACTATCAACAAAACCAAAAATCGCTTGAATAATTGCTTTTTGCCATAGATCAAGAACAATATTTTTACCAGCCCATTGTCCTTTTGAATGCTTACAAAATCTTTCAATAAATTCAATTGGTCTATTCGCCTTTTGTAAATCAAAATGATATTCTCCAGGATTGTTAATATCATAAATCAATTTTTCATACTGCATTATTATTTTTTTTGAAACAATCACTTTTTTTGATTTTATCAAATTATAATAGGCTAAAATATAATTAATCATTTGTCTAAAAAATCATCTAATTCATCTTTTTTTGGCGGACCATTTAAATTATTATTACTATCTTTAATTAAATCATCTAATTGTTTTATAACAGCTTGGTACGATTTTATTGTATCTCTATAATCTTTTAATAACGGATTTGTTTTTGTAAATGTTTGGGAAGCATTAATTGTTGTAATTGTAAAGGAGTCAATTTTAATTAACTCTTCTTCCATATCTTGAGCCATAACCAATAAAAAAGAAGCCCTATAAATGAGTTCCTGAATTTTATTAAGATTTTCTTTATTTGAATTTTTATACAATCTTCTGATTTTTAACATTTCTTTTTTTATTCTTTTTTGCTTTTCTTCTTTTTTATTTATTATTTCCATTTTTTCACTTCCTTTTTTACCCCCCTCACACGATTATTTTTATTTTGAGGTCAACGAAGGTTTCGAGTGTGGTTTATTATATATAAGCTACATTATTAAATAGGGGGGATTATATTTGTGTTAATTATTTCTATAGCATTTATATTTAAACAATTTATTATAAATGTTGTTCTATATATTGTTTCTATCAATACTAGATTACCATCTTCCATTTGAGAAAGTATATCTTCCATTTTAATACTAGCTGATGTTGTTATATCTATTGTATCTTTGTTTGTATAAATTCTAAGAGTCATTTTTATTCACCTCAATTATTTCTCCGTTTGGAGAAAAAGTAATTCCATCAATTGTAGCTTTTGCTTTTTCTTCAATTAGTTCGTGACAACTTCGACACAAAAGCATTAAATTATTCCAACTAAGAGTTATATTTGGATCATTAATATTTTGTGGATTCAAAGGAATAATGTGATGTACTTCTTCTCCAGGCTTAGAACATAATTCACACATACCAAATTTTGAAGTTTTATATGCTTTCGATGTTTTTTTCCATGCTCCACTATTATAAAATTTTCTTGAAAAATCCTTTGACATATTTTCTCCTACAAATTAAAAAAAGTCATTAATTTTTTGTTAATAACTTTTTATGATTTTTTAACAATTACATTATACCATATTACATGTGTGAATTATGTGAAATTTTATTATTTAGATTTTTTTACTATTGATTTAGATATTAAATCAAGTCCTGCATATATAATAATACTACTAAAAATTATACAAATTCCAAGTCCTAACATACTTTAAACCTCCTTTTCTAAAAGCTTTATTCTGTTTATTAATATATCATAATAATTGTTTTGTTGTTTTATATCCTCTAATATTTCCATTATAAACTTTTTATCTGCTTCTTTCATATAACTATTAGTAATTATTTTTGCAACAAACTCTAAATCACAATCACTAATAACTACACGCTTAAAATTTTTATAATCCATTTTAACTCCTCCTAATCAAAATAATCATCAACATCATTTACAAAATCATTTTTATCTTTATCATTAAAATATAATGTTACTTCTTTTATATATTTTTTATTGTTATAATCAATTATTTTCCTATTCATTCTCTATCTTCTCCTATTATTTCTTTATATTTTTGTAAAATTTCTTGATAATAATATTGTTGTCCACCTCCTGCTTTACCATCTACAATTATTTTTTCTAAATACTTTATAAAGCCTTTTTGTTTGATTGACAGAATACAATAATTAAACATAACTTGTTCTATATTTACGAAACCACATTTTTCTATAAATTTATTTATTTCTTCAAGTTGTTCCTTTAATTCTTTATTTTTTCTTTCTTTTTGCATTAATAATTTTATAAATTGAGTTCTACCACAATCTTTTGTTTTTTCATAAAGTTCATCAAATAATAGTTCTTCATTATCTAACACTTACTCATCACTCCTCTGGCATTTGATATGGATAACTTAATCCTTTTATCTTTTTTTCCATTAATGCAATTTTACATGCAATTAAACTATTTGTATCTTTTGCTATATTTATAGTATTAATTAGCATTATTCTTTCTTCTATTTCATCTAAAATTTCTAATGCTCTTTCTTTTGTTTTGTATGTTCCTAATTCAATTTTACTATCATTATCATAACTACATATTCTTTCATTGCCATAATTAGCATCAAGAAATATATTATCTACTTTTTGCAATATTCTTTTATCTTGACTTCTAATCCATAAATTCATTTTCATTCACTTCCTTTTCTATTTCTTCAATATAATTTAATATATCTTCAACATATAATTTTTCATAACCATTAAGATCTTTAAGTTGAAAATATGCTTTTAGTTTGTAAAAATTAGATTTTAATTGTTTATTTTCTTGTTCTAGTTGTTTAATATACTCATCCGTTACTTCTATATATCGCATCATCATATTTTCAATCCCCTTTTAATTTTTCATTGTATTTTTTTAAGTATCTTTTTAACTTATAGTATGGACTTGTTCTATGCATATACAACACTTTTCCAATATCATTCCATGAATACTGTTTTAAAAACCTTAAATCAATAATTAATTTTATTTCTTCATCATCTATTGACATTATAAAATCAATAATTTCATTTTCTTTTTTATACAAGTTATTTAATTGATCAACATATTTTCTTTTTAAAGAAATAACACTTAACATTAAATTTTCAACAGGATTTGTTTCCTTTGAAGAAAAAGTTTTTTCTGAATCAAATTTGCTTGAGCTTAATACTTGTGCGTTTAATTCTTCTAATTTTTCTTCATAAATTTTAATCTGATTTTTTATATTATTATAATTAGACAATTTTGTAATAGTTATCATTCTTTTTCCTCGTTTTCATTCAACCAATCATAATCCGGAATATTTATCATTTCCTCTGAGTAATCACTCACTTTTGTTTTTATTTCATTATCTAATATTTGTTGAAGATTATTAAATCCATAAGATTTCCAGTTGTTTAAAATCCCATTTATGTAGTTAAAACTTTTTTTATTATTCATAACAGCAATTTTAATCGCATGTTTAACTATTTTTTCATCATATAACGACAACCAAGAATTGATAGATTCATATTCAATTGGACTTAGCAGTCTTCCAAAATTAGACTCAACAAAATCATATATATTATCTTCTACAGTTGTTTTTGTTAAATTATTATTTATTATTTCTTCTTTTTTATTGTTTACTATGTTTTGTTTATTTTTCTCTTTATTGTCGTTACATTTTGTTACATCTGCGTTACATTGTAACGCTAATCTCTCCTTTTCCCTTAATCTATATTGTCTAACTCTTTCAGCAGATTCACTTTCTTTTCCTGTCATTTGTGCAACTTGAGTCATATATATTGTTCCATCGTCAAGCATTTCCATTAATCCTAAACTACTTAATATACTTGTTGCACTACGAACAATATCAATATTTGTATCTGTAACGCTAGCCAACATTTCCTCGTTATATGGAACTAAATCACTAAAACGTAGATGGCCTATTGTTTCAACAGACTCAAGCAAAAGTGATAAATAAAAAATAATATATTCTTTACCATTAGGCATATTCTTTATAACTTTTATTTGAGAGCTTTTTAAAAAATCTTTATCCAATTTTAACCAATATCTTTTCTTTTCCATAATTCTTAATTCTCCTTTAAAATATAATTTTTAAATTTAATTTTCTCTCCAAAACGATTTTTACCTTTTAACCATTCTTCGTTAAAATTTAGCCCCTGATTTTTTAATTCACAAATAATTCTACTCAAATTAAATATTCCAAACAGCCTAATACTCTCTTCTAAGTTTATTGATCCGAATATTTGTAAATGTTTTAAAACTCTATCTTTTTGAGTTATCCTTTTCATTCTTTTATCCTCCAATTTTATTTTTAGTAGCACCAACAATACTCAAAACTCGTGCTATAAGAATTTGGAAAATATTTATGAAAAAACTAATAATTTTATATAGTCGTAATAGGGGTTAAACAGAGTATTTTTTAAGTTAAATTATTGTTTAGAAAACTTAACATAACTCCTAAAACTGACAAGTTTTTTCATTTTTCTTTATTTTTTACAAATTCCTTTATTTGTGCATGTTTAACAACTTTTTATTAATAGTTTTTTAAAAAAACTTACCTATCATTTGTATTTTCGTAAAATCATATGTTTAAGTTAATTATAAGCGTATTTTTTTAAATTATTTTTTTGAATTTCCACCTATAAAAATTGATTCTCTTTCACGCTCAATATCCTCTTTATTCCACATTACATATAGTAATGTAATATCTGGACTTTCATGGTTATACATTTTTTGAAGTGTTAATAAATTTCCTCCATTAACTATGTACATATAGCCAAAAGTCTTTCTTAAACTATGTAATCCAAATTTGAAATCTATTCCAACTGCATCTGTTATTTTTCTACAAATTAGCCTTACATTTTGCCGTGTAATAGGATATATAATTTTTTTTGATATTCCTTTAAATGTATCGGTTTTCTTTTGTCCCATAAATAAATAATCATTTTCCTTGAATTTATAAGTATTAACATACTCCATGATTTCATTGTGAAGTAATTTGTTCATTCTAAAGTGTTGCCATTTTCCTGTTTTATTTTCCTTAATAGACACATATCCTTTTAGAACATCCTTTACTTTTAATTGTAATAAATCCTCTGCCCTAAAAGCAGTATTGAAACCTATTAAAAACAAAATATAATTTCTATAAGCTTGATCTTGTTTTATTTTACTTCTTGCATGATCTTTACAATACAATAAATAATCCATCACTTGTTGTAATTGTTTTTTATCCCTTATTGGCAATGTTTTATCTTGTCCACCAGAATTTTTTATTCTTCTAACCATATTCCCTCTTATTTTTTCATCTTTCGTGAATCTGAATAAATACTCATAGTTTTTAATTCTTCTTCAGAATATAATATTTCTTTTTTTGAAATTACTTTTTTAACGTTGTTAATATATTTTTTATATTTTTCTATTTGAATTTGTCTTAAATCCAACTCAGTTTGTAAACTATAGTTTTTATCTATTAAATTCCCAATCTCCAATTTTAATCTTCTATTTTCTTTTAGTAATTTTATATATTTAATCATTTTGCTTTTTACCTACCTTTTACTTATTTTTTTTAAATAATTAATATTAATTTGAAAATAATCAACTACAAATTCCATAGGCACTAACCCCGATGGTAAAAACTTTCCTTGAGTTTCAACTTGTTTTTGAATTTGTTTTTTTATCAAATATGCTCTATTTTCCCCTACCGCCCCTATTTTCATAATATCTTTAGTAGAAGCCCATTGTGTTTCCAACAATTCAAGTAATTCTTGTGCATTCAATTTTGTCATTGCTTATTCAAAATATACTGTCTTACTTCATAATAAGAACATGTATATCCCTTTTCTTGATCACATTTATTAGCATATTTATCAAATTCTTTTTCATTTTGTAATAATAAAAAGATTAGAACAAAAACAATAATACTAACAACTAAAATTGTTAATAAACATCTAACCCATTTGTTAAATTTATATTTCTTTAATAAAATTTGATCTACATATTTTTTTTGATTTTCTTTAAATTTTTCTTCTGAAACAATAAGTTCAAAATCATAATCATTACTAATTTTATTCATTTTTTATTTTCCTCCTATATTTTTAGTCTGCGAGACATTTATTTTTTGTTACTATTCACTTTTAGTGAATGTTAATGGTAAAAAAAATTCATCTATATTACAACCAATTGCATTTGATATTTCATTTAATCTATTTATTGGATAGTTAAAGGGATGATTTTTAATATTTTTATATGTTCTTTCTGTTACGCCAATCTTCAAGGCTAATTCACTATCATTTAAACCATATCTTTTTTGAATGGCCTTTATATTTCTTACCACTTGTTCTTCACTTGTTTCCATATATTACCTCCTAACTATCTCTAGTTTAATTCACTCTCAGTGAAATGTCAAGCATTTTTTCACGAAAAGTGAAAAAATATTGTATAATAGTGAAAAAAGGTGTATAATATGTAGTGTGAGGAGGAATAAAATGACAAATTATTTTCCAAAAAATATCAGTTACCTTATCGATAATGGAGAAATAAGCGTTGACACAATTCTAAAAATAACAAATCATAGTAGTCCTGGGCTTATTTCAATGTGGAAAACTGGTGAAAGAAATATAATGACAAACGATTTAATTTCGATAGCTAATTTTCTGAATTACACAATTGATGATTTAATAAATAAAGATTTAAGCAACAAAAATACTAAATTATCAAAAAGTGAACTGGATTTATTGTATAACAAATACAAAAATATATTAACACCCGATGATGAAGAATACATTAAATTTATTATAGAAAAAAGAATTAAAGAAAACAATAAAAGTGATGATAAAGATTAAGTATAAATTTAATTTAATTTAATTTAATTTAATTAAAAATTTTTAAAATTAAAAAAATCCCCGTATAAATACGGGGTGAAAAACCTATTAGTCTCGCAAACTAACTAAACAAAATATCGGAGATATAATGTCTTGATTTTTCTATACCATTATATCACGATTCTATAACAAAAAGCAAGAAAGAGTGATAAAAAATGACTGTATATCAGGAAAAAAATAAAGCTAAATGGACAAAAGATGGAAGATCTTGGTATTACCAAGTTTATTATAAAGATCTTTTTAATAATAATATTAGAAAAAAATCAAAACTATATATAAACAAAAAAACAGCTCTCGAAGAAGAAAGAAAGTTTTTAAACACATTAAATAGATCTAGTGAAGTACCAATGTCTTTTGAAACATTAATAAATAAATTTCTAGAGTATAAAAAGAATAAAGTTAAAATAACTAGTTATTATACATTGGTAAAAAGAATAAAAAATTTCAATTATTTCAATTCAATTAAAAAAATACAAGATTTTAATATAAATCATTTTGAAAAATGGAAGGAAATAATAAATAATAATAATTATAAAACAACATACAAAAATAATTTGTATGTTACATTAAGATCTATTTTAAATTTTGCAATTAAAAACTATGATATGAACTTTTTAACATCCATTATGAATAAAATGAATAACTTTACAAATCCAAATGAAATAAAAGAAGAAATGCAATTTTATAGCTATGAAGAGTTCTTAAAATTTATCAATGAGGAAAAAGAATTTAAATACAAAGTTTATTTTGAAATATTATACTATTGTGGACTTCGTAAAGGAGAAGCAAATGCATTAAATTGGAATGACATAGATTTTGTTAGAAATACAATATCAATTAACAAAAATGTTTCATTAAAAATAAAAGGCGAAAAATACAAAATACTACCTCCTAAAACATCAAAAAGTAATAGAACACTTCCGATTCCAAATATTTTAGTTGATGATCTGAAACAATTACACAAAATATACTCAACATATATGAAATTTGATAATAATTGGTTTGTTTTTGGCGGCATATATCCTTTAGCAGACACTACAGTAAGTGAGCATAATAAAAGTAATGCGAAAAAAGCGAATTTAAAACAAATTAGAATTCATGATTTTAGACATTCGTGTGCATCATTATTAATTAACAATGGAGCAAGTATTATTGCTGTATCAAAATATTTAGGCCATGAGAATATTACAACAACGTTAAATACATATACACATATTCTTAAAAATCAATTTGAAGATATAGTAACTAATTTAAATAACCTAAATAAAAAATAACACATAATTCACACGTAATTCTTCTAAAATATTAAAAAGTCCTTATAAAATAAGGACTTTCATTCTAATTTGGAGGGGCTAACCAGATTTGAACTGGTGATGAGGGTGTTGCAGACCCGTGCCTTACCGCTTGGCTATAG
>CAKPKZ010000017.1 GCA_934167435.1 uncultured Clostridia bacterium
TTGGTGAGCTATCCGCGACTCGAACGCGGGACAACTTGATTAAAAGTCAAGTGCTCTACCACCTGAGCTAATAGCCCATAACTGTCACTTCTTCATGACGCTTCTATAGTTTACTATATTTTTTAATGCTTGTCAATAGTTTTGTCAAAATTTTTACATTTTTTTTGAAATTTTTTTGTTTATAGCTATTTAGGCATTTAATTTTTCTAAAACTTCATCTACATCTATGCCATGAACAGCACATGCTTCTTCTAATGTTTCCATTTGAGACGCTGGGCATCCTAAACAATGCATTCCTATTTCTAATAATATTTCTGCTTTTTCTGGAGCAACTTCTAATATCTCTCCTATTTTTGTATCTTTATTAAATTTCATATTTTTTCTCCTTTCTAAAATATAATATACATTTTATCATATTTTTATTAAAAAGTATAGACAAATTAAAAAAAATAATGTATTATATGAAAATTGTAAGGTGGTGATAATATTTTAATAATCATCAATATATTTTTTATATCTTTTATTATTAATCTTTTTATTTGTTTATATTCAATTTATTCATTTTTTGAAATAATTATTTTTCATAATCTACAAGGTTCCAAATTAAGATTAAAAAATATTTCTAAAGGAGGTTTTTAACTAATAAAATTTTTTAAACGTTTTATTTTCGTGTTTATTTTTCTATTTATTATTTCAATTTTTGCATATCATTTATTTTATCCAATTTATATTGCTAAAGAACTTATTATCCCGTATGGAATAAATCCATTTGATATTTGTAATCAATATTCTACTTTATGGAAATACATAAAAATTATTTATATAATTTCATTTATTTTTTCTAATTTAATTTTAATCAATATTTTATATAATAAATTAATTAAATATTTCCCCAAATTTAAAAATAAAAAAAATAGTACAAAAAAAACAAATAAAAATATACATAATAATAATTTTTCTTTATTTATTGGTGTTAATAAAAAAAATAATTCATTAGTTATAATTCCAGAATCTGGCTTATATCAAAACTTTTTAATTACTGGTACAATTGGAACAGGAAAAACAAGTTCTGCCATGTATCCATTTACTAAACAATTAATTGAATTTAATTTTAAAAATCCAAATAAAAAAATCCCTATGCTAATTTTAGATGTAAAAGGCAATTATTATTCATATGTAAAAAATATTGTTTCTACTTATAATTTAGAAAAAGACTTATTAATTATTGGTTTAAATTCCAACATATTTTATAATCCACTTCATAAACCAAATTTAAAACCTCAGGTTATTGCAAATAGACTAAAAACAATATTAACATTATTTTCTGAAAATAATTCCGAATCTTATTGGTTAGATAAGGCAGAACAAGTAATAACAGAGTGTATTAAATTATGTAGGCTATATAATAACAATTACGTTACTTTTTTAGAAATACATAAATTAATTACAATGCCAAATTATTATAAAGAAAAAATTGAATACTTAAGAAATTTATTTCTATCAAATAAATTATCTTTTAATCAAATTTACGAATTAAATACTAGTTTAGACTTTTTTCAAAAAGAATTTGATTGTTTGGATGAAAGAACAAAAAATATTTTAGTTTCCGAAATTACCAGAATTACTGGAACCTTTATTTCTGATTATGATGTAAAAAATACTTTCTGTCCTGAATATGAAAAATTAAATTTTTTTGGTTTTCAAGATAGTATTAAAAATGGAAAAATAGTAATTTTAAATATGAATATTTCTGAATATAACATACTTGCAAAAATAATTGCAGCATATTTAAAGTTAGACTTTCAATCAGAAATACTTTCTACTTTATCTACAAATTCTCAAAAAACCTCGGCTTTTATATGCGACGAATATGACAAATATTGTACTAAAACAGATAGTGATTTTTTCTCTATGAGCCGTGAGGCAAAATGTATTAATATTATTAGTACACAAAGTTATTCTTCTTTAAAAAATTGTTTAAAGGATGAGTCAGCAGTAAAAGTTATAACTCAGAATTTAATAAACAAAATATGGTTTAGAACTGATGATATTTTTACAATAGAAGAAGCTCAAAAACTTCTAGGGAAAGAAGAAAAGTCAAAAACTTCACATACCATTTCTGAAAATGCCAAAGAAACAAAATTTAGTTATATTACTAACACATTAAATTCAACACATTCAAATATTTCTGAAAGTTATAATACTTATTTTCAAAATGAGTATATGTTTGAAACTAATTATTTATCTCAACAGCTTGAAACATTTACTGCACTTACATTTTTATCTGATGGTTATAAAATTTTACCACCTTGTAAATTAAATTTACTTCCATATTTTAAAGAAAGGATGAATTAAAATGAATAAAAAAGTTTTTTATATTTTATTTATAACATTTGTATTTTTATTATTATTATTCTCATTTTCAAATGTTATTTTCGCATGGGGTGAACCTCAAATAGTAAATAAAATTAAGTCTGCTTTTGAAACAATAGAAAGTTGGATTTTAAAATTAGCAACCCCGGCAGCAGCCGTTGCTGTTGGAACTGGAATTTTTATGAGAAAATTTAGTTTTGGTGATGAAGAAAAAATTAGAACTGGAAAAAAGATTATACGTGGTTCACTTTTTTCATATGCATTTATTTTAGCAATTGATTTAATTTTATCAGCAATAAAATCATTAATTGATTAAGGAGGTTTTTTTGGAGCAATCAAATATTACAAATATTATTATTGATTCTATAAATACAATTGTAAATAATTTACTTAGTTCTATTGATAATAATTTATATTCTATCCTAGACGATTTGGCATTTATAAATTCTGATATATTGCAAGACAAGAATTTAGAAAATATATTTGGAACTTCTACGTCTAATGGTTTACTCTTAATTTCAAACTCTTTATTACTAGGAATAATTATTTATTTTTCTTTAAGATATTTATTATCACACATAACTTATACTAAAATAGAATCCCCCTCCCAATTTATATTTAAATTAATTATTTTTGGAATATGTATGAATTTTTCTTATTTTTTAATAAGTTATTTTTTAGATTTAATTTGCAATATTTCATTAGCAATAAGAAGTGTTGGAGAAAATATTTATAATCAAAATATTTGTTTTTCAGAATTAATAAATATTATAAACAACAATATTTATATAAATACTACATCAACTGATATTTTTTCTTTCGATGGAATTACAAAAGGTATTTTAAGCTTGTCTTTATTAAATCTTGTTCTTTCATATTCTTTTAGATATATTATGATAAAATTATTTGTTTTATTATCTCCATTTGCAATATTATCTTTAAGTTTAGAGTCAACATCTTGGTTTTTTAAATCTTGGATTAAAAATTTATTTTCTTTATTATTTATTCAAATAATAATTTCTCTAGATTTATTAATTCTATTTTCTGTTGATTACTCCTCAAATAATATTTTCAACAAATTTATTTACATTGGTGGATTATATGCGTTAATAAAAGCAAATTCATTTGTAAGAGAATTTGTTGGTTCTATTTCCACAACTATTTCACAAAATGTTAATAACTTTATGAATTTAAAACGATAAAGGAGGTTTATTATTAAATTTATATTTCCACAAAATTATAATTTTAAAAGTAAATTTTTTGGAATTTTTGATTATTCAACAATTATTTTTAATTTGATTTGGTGTGTATTAATATTTATATTTATTAATTTATTTAAAATAAATATTAATATTAAAATTTTTATATTTATTTTATTATGTTTTCCACTTTTATTGCTTAGTATTGTTGGATTAAATGGAGAAAATTTTTTAAGAATTTTATTTTATTTTTTTAATTTTATTTTTAAACAAAAAATATTTTTATATAACAAAAAATGAAAAAAATTTTTTATTTTGTATTTACCTTGAATTTTTTGTCCAAAAAGGCTATAATTTAAGTTACAAAATATAATTCAAGGAGTCAAAAAATGAAGTTAGAACAAAATGAAAAACCATTATTATTTTCTGAAACAAATATTCCAGATATATTCTTTTCAGAATATTTATCACAAATACCTGGTGATTATTTAAAGGTGTATTTATATTTAATTTTTTTATCAAAATATAATAAAGATATAAAATTAAATGATTTATCTAAAAAATTATCTTTACCTTTAAAGACAATTACTGATGCAACAAAATTTCTTGAGGACCAAGAAATTATTATAAAAAAATCAACTGGATATATTATAATAGATTTGCAAGAAAAAACACTTCATCAATTATATTCTCCTAAGCTAACAGCATCAAAGGAATCTGTTGCCCAAACAGCAAAAAATAAATCACGAACAAAAGCAATTGAACATATTAATAATATGTATTTTCAAGGAATTATGGGACCTTCATGGTATAATGATATTGATTTATGGTTTAAAAAATATAATTTTGACGAACAGGTTATGATTGCTTTATTTGATTATTGTTTTAACAGATCTGCAATGCATAGAAATTATGTTAAAACTGTTGCTGAAGCTTGGAGTTCTAATAAAGTAAAGACATGGAATGACTTAGAGTTATATTATCAAAAACAAGAGTTATTAAACAAAAATAAAAAATTAATTGCAAAAAAATTAGGAAAACACAACGGTTTAACTCAATATGAAGAAGCATATATCGAAAATTGGATATTAAATTTTGGTTATGATATGGATGTTATAGAAATAGCATTAAAAAGAACCACATTTAAACAAAATCCAACTTTTGAATATATAAATAATATAATTAATGATTGGCACGATAGAAATTTAAAAACTCCAAATGAAATAAATGCTTTTATAGAGCAAAGAAAACAACAAAAGAAAGAAATAAAAAATTTAAAAAATAATGTTTCTAAGGTTAATTACGAACAAAGAAATTATGATAATTTAGATTTTTTATATGCAAATAACCCTAATATTAAAGGAGATTTAAATGGCTAATGAAATTTTAAATTCTTTATTAAAAGAATATGAACATAAAAGAACATATGCAGAACTGGATTTAATAAAAAGAAAAGAAAATTTATATAAATTAATTCCAGAATTTCAAGAAATTGATGACGAAATAAATAGATTCACAATTTCAACAGCAAAAAATTTACTTCATGATAATAATTCAATTTATTTATTAGATTTAAATAAAAAAATAAATGAATTAAAATTAAAAAAAGAACAATTACTTATTAAAAATGGTTATAATAAATTTTATTTAAAACCTTTTTATGAATGTTATAAATGTAATGATACAGGATATATTAAATCTGATAATAATAGAACTATAATGTGTAATTGTTTAAAACAGAAATTATTAAATATTTCTTTTAATAAATCTAATATTTCTAATTTAAATAAAGAAAATTTTAATACATTTAATGAAAATATTTTTTCCGATGAAGTTGATTTAGCAAAATATAAATTAAATATATCACCAAGAAAAAATATTATAAATATAAAAAATAAATGTATTGAATTTGTAGAGAATTTTGATGATATTAATTGTAAAAATTTATTATTTTCTGGCAATACTGGTTTACGGTAAAACTTTTATGTCTAATTGTATTGCTTATAGTTTATTACAAAAAGGAAAAACTGTACTTTATCAAACAGCTCCTGTTTTACTAGAAAATATTATAGATTATAAAATGAATAAACAAAAAAATCAAAATTCTAGTTTTTATAATTCAATTTTAGAATCTGATTTATTAATTATAGATGATTTAGGTACCGAATCTTTAAATAGTATGAAATTAAGTGAATTATTTATTATTTTAAATACTAGGTTACTTAATTCAAATAATAAAGTAACAAAAACTATTATCTCTACTAATTTAAGTATAAATGATATATTTAAATTCTATGAAGAAAGAATTGGATCTAGAATTGTTGGTTATTATGATATATATTATTTTTTTGGAAATGATTTAAGATTTATAAAAAATAAGTAGTTCATGTCAAAGTGAACTACTTATTTTTATTTATAAATATAATTAATTTTCATTTAAGTCCGGTGTTAGTGTTTCAATACTTACTACTTTTCCACCATCAGTTGTCCTCATTAAGGTTACACCTTGTGTTGCTCTTCCTAATATACTAATGTCATTAACATTAAGTCTTATTATTGTTCCTGTATCTGTTATAAGCATAACATCATCTTCTTCTGTTGCAATTCTAACTCCAACTATTTTTCCTGTTTTTGGAGTTATTTTATATGTAACAACACCTTTTCCACCTCTCATTTGAACCCTATATTCATCTAATTCAGTTCTTTTTCCAAATCCATTTTCTGTAATTGCAAGTAATGTTGCTTTACCTCCTGATATGACAGATTCCATTCCAATTACTTCATCATCTTCGTCTAATCTTATACCAATAACACCTTGTGCAACTCTTCCTATAGGTCTAACATCTTTTTCATCAAATGTAATACACATACCATTTTTTGTAACAAGAATTACATTATCCTCTCCATCTGTTAGTCTTACACCTATTAATTCGTCTTCTTCTTTTAGCGTAATTCCTTGTAGTCCAGTTTTTCTTGCTGAGTTGTATTCTCCTAATGCAGTTTTCTTTATCAAACCATTTTTGGTAGCCATTAATAAATATTTTCCCTCTGCAAAATTTTGAATTGGAATAACTGCGGATACTTTTTCCCCTGAATCAAGACTTAGTAAATTTACAATTGCTGTTCCTCTGGCTGTTCTTCCTGCCTCCGGAATTTCATAGCCTCTTAATTTATATAATTTTCCTTTATTTGTAAAGAATAATATTGTATCATGTGTAGATGCTGTAAATATTTGTTTAACAAAGTCCTCTTCTCTTGTTGCAATACCTGTAATGCCCTTACCTCCTCTTCTTTGGCTTTTATATGTGTCTATTGGCATTCTTTTTATATAACCAAAATGTGTTAGAGCCACTACACATTGTTCTTCTTTTATTAAATCATCTAAGTCTATTTCACCTTCTGCTGCAACAATTTTAGTTTTTCTTTCATCACCATATTTTTGTTTTATTTCTAATAATTCTTCTTTAATTATGTCAAAAACTAGTCTTTCACTATTTAATATAGCTCTTAAATGTTCTATTAACTTCATTAATTCATTATATTCTTCTTCTATTTTTTCACGTTGCAATCCAGATAATGTTTTTAATCTCATATCTAATATTGCTTGAGCTTGAATTTCAGATAATCCAAATCTTTCCATTAATTTTTCTTTAGCATCATCATAAGAAGAACGTATAATATTTATAACTTCATCAATATTATCTAATGCTATTTTTAATCCTTCTAATATATGCGCTCTTGCTAAAGCCTTATCTAATTCAAATTTTGTTCTTCTTAGAATAACATTTTTTCTATGGTCTATATAATAATCTAAACATTGTCTTAATGTTAATATTTTAGGTTCACCATTTACTAAAGCAAGCATTATTATACCAAAAGTATCTTGCATTTGAGTATTTTTATATAATTGATTTAATACTACTTGTGCATTTGCATCTCTTTTTAATTCAATTACAATTCTTACTCTTTCTTCTCTGTCTGACTCGTCTCTTACTTCTGATATTCCTTCTAATCTTTTTTCTCTAACTAATCTAGCAATATTTTCAATTAGTCGTGATTTATTTACTTGATATGGAAGTGAAGATACAATAATTCTTTGTTTATTATTATTCATTTCTTCAATTTCTGCTTCAGCTCTTACTGTTATTTTCCCTCTTCCTGTTGTATATGCCTGTTTAATACCTTCTATACCTAATATAATACCTTCTGTAGGAAAATCTGGACCTTTTATTACTTGCATTAAATCTTCATCTGTAACTTCATCTTCGTCTATTATTTTTATAATACCATCTATAACTTCTTTTAAATTATGAGGTGGTATATTAGTTGCCATTCCTACAGCAATTCCTGAAGATCCATTTATTAATAATGTTGGTATTCTTGATGGTAATACTGTTGGTTCTTGTAATCTGTCATCGTAGTTTGGCATAAAATCTACAGTATTTTTTTCAATATCTGTTAGCATACATTCTGCAATTTTTGACATTCTTGCTTCTGTATACCTCATTGCTGCTGCTCCATCACCATCAATAGAGCCAAAATTTCCATGACCATCTATTAACATATATCTCATAGAAAAGTCTTGAGCCATTCTTACCATAGCATCATAAACAGAACTATCACCATGTGGATGGTATCTTCCTAAAACTGATCCTACTGTATTTGCACATTTTCTATATGGCTTGTCAGATGTTATTCCATCTTCATGCATCGCATATAAGATTCTTCTATGAACAGGTTTTAAACCATCTCTTACATCTGGCAAAGCACGAGATACAATAACACTCATTGCATAGTCAATATAGGCTGTTCTCATTTCTTTTTCTATGTCTCTTTCTATTATTTTACCGTCACGTCTTTCGTCCATTGTATAACCCTCTTTCTTCGTTTTTTATTACATTTGTATTATACTAAAACAAAGCAAAATATGCAAGTAAAATTGTCCAAATTCTTTAGGGAAATTACTGTTATACGTGATTATTTTAATTTATTTGCTAATTCAATTTGTTCATTAGTTAAATTAAAATTTTTACCATTATTTTTTATTAATTTATGTAAATTTTCAATTACTCTTGCATCAGAAATTGTTTTTTCTATAGGAGCTAAATTTTTTATTTCTACTTTTATTTTCTTATATTCTTTTTCCATAGTAGAAAAATCTTTATTTTCAAATCCATCTTTCCATCTACTTATATTTTTTTGTATATTATCCATACTTTTTATTTGATTAGAAAATGTTTTTTGTATATTGTTTTCTACATTATTCAATATAACATTTTTTCCTTGTTTTACTGTACTTGCAATTGTATTATTAATTATCCCTGCTTTTTTTAATCTATTAACAACTTCATCTATTACAAGTGATACACTATCTATTACTCCTCCAGCTTGTATTGCACTTTGCATTTGGTTTATATTTTCAAAGTTCCCTGTAACTATTCCAATGGCACTTTTTCCATAATCTATAGCATCAGAAATACTTTTATTTATCCCATCTTTTAACCCATAATTTATCATATTATTTTTTAAGTCTATTACTTGATTTTCTATAAAATCTGGTAAAATTGATCTTATTCCAATATCAATTGCAGTATTAATTGTTTTCCCTAATGTTGTTTCCAAAAAATTTTTTTGTGATTGTTCATTTACTAATTTATTATCTAAATTAATATCATTACTTAATTTATTTATTTCTATAATTACACCTTCCTCTTTATATTATTTTTTTAATTATTTTTTTATATTCATTTTTTACTTTATAAAATTTTACTTTTTTACTAATAAAATTATAATTAAAATTCTTATTAATAAATTCATTATAAATACTTCTATATTTTATTTTTCCTAAAATATTAATTTCTGGAAAACATTTTTTAATTAATTCATTATCAACGCTATAAATATTAATTTTATTTTGTATAATATATATATTATTAAAATTATTTAATATATTTTTTAATATATCTATAATTTTTTTGGTTATTTTTATTCCTAATAAATTTGATTCCATAATAATTAAATTAAAATTAGCATTTTTAATTATTTTTCTTTTTTCTTCATAATTATTATTATTGCAAAAATCTATAATTATAATATCATAATTATTTTTTAATTCACTTAAATCTTCTTTTATAAAATCATAAAATTCAATAATATTAATCTTAGAATTATATTTACATATATTGTTTGAATTTTTATTTTTTATTCCTAAAATGCATTTAATATTTTTATTATAATCTACTAATAAAATTTTTTTATTTATATTTGAAAAATACTCAGAAATAAAAATGGAAATTATAGATTTTCCAACTCCATTTTCACCATTAATAGTTATTATTATATTTGTATTTATTTTTTTATCATTTTTTAATATAAATTTGTTTTTTATTAATTTTATATTATTTTTAAATTTTATTTTTAATTTATTTATAATAACTTTTTTTATTTTTTTATTATTATTTTTTTCAATTTCATTAATATTATTTTTTTTATTTTCTATAATATTTATTAAATTATTTATATTTATTTCATTATTAAAAAAAATATTATTTATATTATATTTTTTTAAAATTGAACGTATTTTAAAATTTTCTTTTTCTAATATAAAAATTATATTAATATTTTCATTTTTTTCTTTTATTTTTTCTATTAAATTTTCAAACTCAATATTTCCTGGTAATTTTTCACTAATAATTAAAATATCTATATTAGCGTTTTTTTCTAATGCTTCTAATATTCCTTCTCTATATTGAATATCTTTATTTACTAATTTAATATCTTCACTTTTATTTAATTCTTCTGAAAATAAATTATTATTAATTGCTGTTATTATTTGTTTCAATTTTTTTCCTTTCAATAATATTTTTTTCATAATCAGAGCATTCTATTTTAGTTAAAATATGGTCTTGCCCAACAAACATTAAACATTCTCCTTTTTTTAATGTTTTTATTTCTATTTTTTCCTTTTCTGTTAAATTAACATTTTCTTCTAATATTTTTATATTTTCTTCCTCTAATGCAAAAAATGTTTTTATACTAGAATTATTTAAAATACTTTTTCCATATGTTCCATTTTCTAAACTAAATATATCTGAAATATCTTGAGTAATTGCAACCCCACTTCCTCCATATTTTCTGATTGTTTTGAATATTTTATATATAAAACTTGCAACTTCTTTATTAGATGTTACTCCTATTAATCTCCATATTTCATCTAAATATATTGATTTTTTTATTTTTCTGTCTTCTTTTATTTTATCCCAAAAAATATCAGTAAATAAATACATCCCGTATTTTATATTATCTTCTCCTAAATCATAAATATCTGCAATAATTAAATTATTATTTAATTCTATATTTGTATAATTATTAAAAAATTTCATAGACCCTTCTACAAATGGCAATAGTTTAATTTTAAATTTTTTTGTTTTTTCGTCTGCTCCTAATATATTATATAAATCACTTAAAATTGGCATATCATATGATTTTTTAAATTCTTTATTTATAATTTTTGAATTATCTATTTTATATAAACTTTCATCATCAAAAGTTATACCTTTTAAAGAATATACTTTTATTATTTTTTCTTCTAAAATAGCTTTTTCTTCCTCATCTAATTCTCCAAATATTAAATTAAAAAATCCTATCAACTTAGATATTTTAGATGCTAAATATCCTGTTTCTCCTTCTTCTAAACTTTCCTTTCTTATATCAAATATATTTATATATGTATTTGATTTAGGTCCTATTTTTATTTCACTTCCATTTAATTTATGGCATAAATTATTATATTCCCTGTCTGGATCTATTACATACTGATTTATTCCTAATAATTTATATCTAAGAATTAATAATTTAGTATAAAAAGATTTTCCAGCTCCACTTGTACCAAATATGCACATATTTGCATTCTTATATTTTTCGTTATTATATCTATCAATAAAAACTAATGAATTATTGTAAATATTAGTACCAATAAAAATACCATTTTGATCAAAAATATTTGACGAAATAAATGGATATGTCGATAATAAACCTGAAGTTAAAATATTTCTTTTTGCAGACTCTTTTATTAATTTATTATTTTCCATTATAGGAATACATGATAAAAAAATTTCTTCTTGTCTAAAATTTGCCCTTCTTGTTTCTAAACCTTTACTTTGAGTAATTCCTTCAATTTTATTTAAATAATATTCTAATTCTTTTTTATCTTCTGAATACAAAATTATATAAATATAAAAATAATATATATCTTGATTGTTTACCTGAATTTCTTTTCTTATATATTTAGCATCATTATATGTAAATGCTGCAATATCAATATCTTGTCTATTTTGATTTGAATCTTTTAATTCTGCCCCAACATTTCCAATATGATAAGTTAAATCTTTTATTATTTTATATGAATCTTGTTTTTCATAAAAAATAGAAATATTAATATTTATATTTGTTTCTAATAAACTTTTTAAAATTAAATCTGTTTGCTCTCTATAATAATTTACTACAATTAATCCTGAATAATATAAATTATCAATTTCTAAATATTTTGGATTTTGCATATTAATATATGCTGGACTAATTTTATCTTTATCCAAAAATATACCACTTAAATTATTTTTTTTATTTTTAAATATTTTTTTACCTCCTATTAATTATTAATATTTAAATTTTTTCTTGTATTAAAAAACGAATTAAATATATTTATTAATTCTTTTTTTGTTTTAATTTCTATTGCAGTGTTTCCACACCTACTCAAGCATTCTTTTATTTTAAAAAATATTTCTCTAAAATTAATTTCTATTAATTCTTTATTTTCACCTTCTTTCTCTAATGAAATAATTAAATAAAAATTTTTTGACGATGATTTATTTTTTAAATTTATATTTTTTATATACTCAATATAATTTTGAGCAATTTCTTCTAAATATTTATTTTTTTCTTTTTGGATATTTTTTTGAATATTTAAAATATGTTGATCTAAATCTTCTTTTTTACTTTGAATTAAAATTTGAATATCAAAATTGCAAGTTTTTAAAAATATTTTATATGAATTTAATATTGATTTTTTTTCAAAATCTGATTTTAAATTATAATTTATAGGAATTACCTGTATTATTTTTATATATTTATTT
Source organism: uncultured Clostridia bacterium (assembly GCA_934167435.1). Classification (GTDB taxonomy): domain Bacteria; phylum Bacillota; class Clostridia; order TANB77; family CAG-508; genus CAG-269. The sequence goes on from CAKPKZ010000017.1 coordinate 12,704, forward strand.
TTTTTTAATTTTAAAATTCCATCATCAAAAAATTCTTCGATTGGTAACCAATCTTGAACTGTTTTTATTAATTCTCACCTCCAATCATTTATGAAATTTTACATTCATAATATTAATTTGTCAAGAATTTTTCATCGACAAAATATGATAAAAAATTTTTTTTATTTTTTTGTATATTTTTTTTTATTTTGACCATAATATTATTGTAAAGTTAATTATAGTTGAACGAAGAGTATTAATAAATAGTTTAAGTTTATTAATATTCGAGCAAAAATAAATAATAATGGATTAATATATTATTATTTGTTGGCGTTAAGAGTTTAATATTTGTATGTAGGCTATATTTTTAATTTATTATTTTTTATGGTTAAATTATAGGTATTAAATTCGAGTTACGATTATTCTTATATCTAATATCTAGTGGTTATTAATAGTCCCTCGTGGATGAATATAGTTACTTTTGGTGTATTAATAGTCAAGCGAATGATTTTTATATTTGGTATAAAGCTTATTTATATAGCAATATATATTAGGTTGGACTATTAGGTATATTAGTTTTAGCGAAGATTATTATTAACTTTATAAGTTAATGGGCAATAAGTTTTAAACTTATTGCCCATTAATAATTAAATATCTAGATTTTTTACATATTTTGCATTAGATTGAATAAATTCTCTTCTAGGCTCTACCTCATCTCCCATTAATAATGTAAATATTTCATCTGCTTTTATAGCATCTTCCATAGTTACTTTTACTAATATTCTACTTTCTGGATTCATTGTTGTTTCCCATAACTGTTCAGGATTCATCTCCCCTAAACCTTTGTATCTTTGTAGTCCTAATTGCTCTCTTGATATTCCTTTTTCTTCTAACTCTTTATATGCCTTTTCTAAATCTTCATCTGTATAACAATATTTATCTTCCATTCCTTTTTTAGATAATTTATATAGTGGTGGTTGTGCTAAATAAACATTTCCATTTTCTACTAGAGGTCTCATATATCTAAAGAAAAATGTTAACAATAATGTTCTAATATGTGCACCATCAACATCGGCATCTGCCATTATTATTACTTTTCCATATCTTATTTTTGTTATATCAAAATCTTTTCCAATTCCAGCTCCTACTGCTACAATTACTGGATTTAACTTATCATTTCCATAAATTTTATCAGCTCTTGCCTTTTCTACATTTAACATTTTTCCCCATAAAGGTAAAATTGCTTGAAATTTTCTGTCTCTACCTTGTTTTGCACTTCCTCCTGCTGAATCTCCCTCAACTATATAAACTTCACATTCCTCAGGATTCTTACTACTACAATCAGCTAATTTTCCAGGTAATGTACTTGTTTCTAATGCTGATTTTCTTCTTACTAACTCTCTTGCTTTTCTTGCGGCTTCTCTTGCTCTTGATGCACTTATACACTTTTCCAATATTGATTTAGCAACATTTGGATTTTCCTCTAAAAATGCAGCTAAAACTTCATTAACCATACTTTGTACTATTCCTGTAACTTCACTATTACCCAATTTTGTTTTTGTTTGTCCTTCAAATTGAGGCTCTTTTACTTTTACAGATACTACCGCAGTAATACCTTCTCTTATATCTTCACCTTGTAAATTACTATCCTTTTCTTTTAATATATTATGGCTTCTTGCATAATCATTAAACACTTTTGTTAATCCTCTTTTAAATCCTTCAAGGTGTGTTCCACCTTCTATTGTATTTATATTATTTACAAAAGTATATATATTTTCTGAATAACTTGACGTATATTGAATAGCAATTTCTACTGGAAATTCACCTGCTTTTTCTATATAAATTGGATCTTTATGTAACTTTTCTTTATTTTTATTTAAAAATTCTACAAAAGATTTTAACCCTCCTTCAAAACAAAAATCAGCCTTTTTGCTAGGTTCCTCTCTCTTATCTTCTATATGTATTTTTAATCCTTTAGTTAAAAATGCTATTTCTCTAAATCTTTTTTCCAACACATCATAATCATAATTTAAACTTTCAAATATAGTATCATCTGCTAAAAATCTTACTTTTGTTCCTGTTCCCTCTGCTTCTCCTATTTTTTCTAATTTTTTAACAGTTTTTCCTTTTTCAAAAGACATTTGGTATAATCCACCATCTCTTTTTATTGTTACTTCTGTCCATTTTGATAAAGCATTAACAACAGAAGCCCCAACTCCATGTAATCCACCAGAAACTTTATATCCACTATCACCACCAAATTTTCCTCCAGCATGCAATACAGTATATACTGTTTCTGCTGTTGATATATGTGTTTTAGGATGTATTTCTACTGGAATACCTCTTCCATTATCTTGTACAGATATTATATTTCCTGGTTCTATTTCTATAAAAATTTCAGTACAATATCCAGCAAGTGCCTCATCAACACAGTTGTCAACTATTTCATAAACCATATGATGAAGTCCCCTTACAGATGTACTTCCTATATACATACCTGGTCTTTTTCTTACAGCTTCTAGCCCTTCCAAAACTTGAATTTGCTCAGCCCCATATTTATGATTATACTTTTCCATTACCATTCCTCCTATTATGTTACTTTTTAAAAACCTTTCCGTCTATAACATTATATTCTAAATATTCTAAATTTTCAATATTTATTTTTTCAGTACATGTTATTATTACTTGAGTATTTTTAATATTTTCTAAAAAATTCTTTCTTCTTTTACTATCTAATTCTGACATAAAATCATCTAATAACAATATTGGATATTCCCCAATCTCATCATAAATAATATTTAATTCAGATAATTTTAATGATAATACTGCTGTTCTATGTTGTCCTTGTGATCCAAAAATATTAATTTGTTTCTTATTAATATATATCATAAAATCGTCCCTATGTATACCCCTAGTTGTATATCCTTTTATTATATCTAATTTTCTTCTATTTTTTAATATTTTTAAATATTCATCTTTATTTTTGCAATCACTTACATAATCAATTTCTATTTCCTCTTTATTTTCTGTAATTTCACTATGTATTTTTTTTATTTTATTTTTTATTTTTTTTATAAATTCATTTCTATATTCAAATATTTTTACAGCATATTCTGATAATTTTTCATCCCAAATTTCAAGTAATTCCTCATTTTTATTTTCTTCTTTAATTTGCCTTAAATATTTATTTCTTTGCTCTAATGTTTTTAAATATAAATTTAATATATATACGTAATTTGGTCTTAATTGACTTACCATTATATCTAGAAATTTTCTTCTGTTTTGCGGTCCTCCTTTTAATATATTTATATCTTCTGGAGTAAATATTACTATATTAATATTTCCTAATAATTCACTTAATTTTTTTAATCTTACAGAATTTAAAAAAATATTTTTTTTATTATTTAATTCTATTTTTATTTTTCCATCTCTATCTGATTTTATAAATTCTACTTCAACAACTGAATTATTAGAATTTAAATTAATTAATTCTTTATCTTTCTGCGTTCTAAAAGACTTTCCCATACTACATAAAAATATTGCTTCTATTATATTAGTCTTTCCTTGAGCATTTTCTCCATAAAAAACATTAATATTTCTATTAAATTCAATTTCTTGCTCTTCATAATTTCTGAAATTTTTTATTTTTAACATATTTATCCACATATTATTCTCCATTTGTGCATATTTTGCCATTTGCATATTAAAATCTATTTTTTACTATTTTTTTCTATTTTTTACTATTTTTTACTATTTTTTATGTTTTTTTATTTTATTTTTTATTTATTAATATAATTTATTATCTTTTTTTTAAAATCGTCTTATTTTGGATTCTCGTGCGTCGTTTTTTTTATGTATTTTTTATTTTTTAAAACTATTTTTTTCTATTTTATTCTTTTTTTTTCTATTTTTTACTATTTTTTTCTAATTTATTCTAATTAATAAAAAATATTATTTAAAATATTCTTTTCCACAATTAATTAATAAAATGTGGAAAAGTTTTTTTATTTTTTAAAAGTATAAAGTTAGAAAATTTATTTTTCTTTACTTTATACTTTTTTATTACTCTTCTTTTAGTCTTATTGGTAAAATCATATATACATACTCTTCATTGTTTTCAACAGACTTTATTAAACATGGTGAAATGTTAGTTCCAAACTCAATATATACTTCCTCGTCTTCAATTGACTTTAATGCATCTAAAAAATATTTAGGATTAAATCCTGCTTCTAAATTCTTTCCTTCAGTTGAAACATATAGTTCCTCTTTTGCATCTCCAGTTTGATTTGTACAAGATATAATAACTTTGCCTATATCAACATTTATTTTTACTGGATATTTTTTTTCTTTTTCTACAGTTGAAGCTGAAATTAAACTAATTCTTTCAAAACTTCCTTGAATATTATTTTTATTAACTTTTATTCTAGTTTCCCAATTACTTGGAATAACATTTTTATAATTTAAAAATTCTCCGTCTAAAATTCTTGTTACTATTTTGCAATTATCCATTTCAAAAAGGGCTTGGTTTTTGGCAACTCCTATTTTTACAGTTTCAAATGAATCAGTTAATATCTTATTTACCTCATTTAATGTTTTTCCTGGTATAACTGCACTAAAATTATTAGATTTTTTACTCAAATATATTGTTCTTAAAGCCAACCTAAATCCATCAACAGCAACTAAATTTAATTTATTATTTTCTACTTCAAACAAACAACCAGTAAAAATAGGTCTACTTTCTTCCATACTTACTGAAAATATTGTTTTTCTTATAATACTTCTTAAATTGTTTTGTTCAAGTTCTATAGAATTTTCTACTTCTATTTTTGGTAACTCTGGAAATTCTTCTGGATTCATTGTTGCTAATTTATATAAAGATCCTTCACATTCTATTTCTAATAAATTTTTGTCATTTATAGAAATATGTATTTCATTATCTGGTAATTTTCTTATTATTTCACTAAACATTATGGCATTTACTACTGTACTTCCTTGTTCTTTTACTTCACATTCCATAATGTATTCTATTCCTATTTCTAAATCATAAGTTGTTAATTTTATTTCATTATCATTTGTTTGAATAAGTATTCCTTCAAGTATAGGCATTGTAGTTTTTGAAGCTACAGCTTTTACTACGGAATTAATAGCTTTAAGGATTTTATCCTTATAACATATTATTTTCATCTTGGCTCCTCCTTTATAAATAATATAATATTTTTAGTAGTAATAGTATTAGGTACTGTTGAAACTGTGGAAAACTATGTGGAAATTTAGAAACCCTAGTAAAAATTGTGTGTATAATCTTGTGGAAAAGAATAAAATTAATCCACAATAAAAAATTCAATTTGTTGAAAACTTATATGTTCACATCTTTTTAACACACTTTCAACTATACCTTGTGGATATCTAATGTACTTGTTCCGTAAGAAAAGAAACAGTTATATTTTCCAAACAATAATTTTTCCAAACATAAATTTTAAAAATTATTAAAAAAAGTTTTTATAATTATTGTTTGCCATTTATGATTATGTTTTTAACACTATCCACAATTAATTTTGTATTTGTTTTTTCTTTTATTTCTTTTTCTATTTTTCTATAAGCATGCATTACTGTTGAGTGGTCCCTATTGCCAAAGTCTTCTCCTATCTTAGGAAACGACATATTAGCAACTTCTCTGCATAGGTACATTGCAATTTGTCTTGGAAAAGCAATATCATTAGATCTTTTATTACCAGCTAAGTCATCTTTATTAATATTAAAATATTTAGCTACTGTTTCTTGAATAAATTCACATGAAATAACTTTTTCGCTTTCCACTTTAAATTCATTTATTATTTTTTCTGCTAATTCTATTGTTATTGGAGTATGTATAAGTGAAGCTCTTGCAACAATCTTATTAAAAACCCCTTCCAACTCTCTTATGTTTGAATCTATTTTGTTTGCAATGTTAGAAAGAATAAAATCATCTATTATTATATTCTCATCTTGAGCCTTTTTTCTTAAAATTGCTAAA
>CAKPKZ010000018.1 GCA_934167435.1 uncultured Clostridia bacterium
AGACAAAAAAATAACAGATAATGATGTGGATTTTACAATTATAAATCTAGAAATTAGACAGGTAAATTCATGGATTTATTTATTAGAGCAAAATGGAGGAAAGTATCCAGATTTTAAACAAGAAAAACTCGAAGATGGGACTACTGTAACTTATCCACAATATAGAACTGTTGAAAATAGAGCAAGAAAAGTATGGACAGTAAATATTCATTATAAGAAAGGTAAGCCAGATCCTAATAACGAAAAGAAATATAATACAAAGTCAATTTTTGTTGATGTAACCACAGGAGAAATTATAGGAGGGGCTGATGAATCTTATTGGGAAGAAAAAAATTAAATATTTTTAAATTTTGTAAAAAATATAAAAGAAGTGAAGGTTAGATTTCAAATCTGGCCTTTTTCTTTTTATAAAATGTATTGACAAGATTAAACAATGTTATATAAAATATGAGTAATGCATAATATATGTCATTAGAAAGTAATAGGTAAATAAATTTTTAAAATCTTGTTTATGTAAAAAGCATAAATAAAAATAATTTATAAAGAGGAAAAGGGGAAATAAGTAATGAAAAAATTTGGAAATGTATTATGGGGAATAGTTTTAATAATTATAGGATTAATAATTGGTGGTAATTCACTTGGATTAACAAATATCAATATATTTTTTGAAGGCTGGTGGACATTATTTATTATAATACCATGCTTTATAGGATTATTTAAAGAAAATGAAAAAACAGGAAATATAATTGGATTATTAATAGGAATAGCACTACTTTTAGGATGTCGAAACATTTTAGATTTTGATTTAATATTGAAACTAGCATTCCCTACAATTTTAGTAATAATAGGGTTATCAATTATTTTCAGAGACACTTTAGGTGGAAAAGTAAGTAACGAAATAAAAAAATTAAATGAAAAAAGAAATGGAGAAAATTCGTATTGTGCTATATTTGCAGGACAGAATGTAAATTTTAATGAAGAAAAATTTACAGGAGCAGATTTAACAGCAGTATTTGGTGGGATAAAATGTGATTTAAGAAATGCAATTATAGACTCAGATGTGGTAATTAATGCAAGTAGTACATTTGGAGGAATAGAAATTTTTGTACCATCAAATGTAAAGATAAAAATTAAATCAATACCTATATTTGGTGGAGTAGATAATAAAGCAAATACAAAAACAGATGAAAATAGCCATACTATATATATAAATAGCACAGCTATATTCGGAGGTGTTGAAATAAAATGACAGCAGCACAAAAAATAATATTTATTATAATAAGTATAGTACTAATAGGAATAAGCTTTTTAAGCGGATTTTATACAAAAGTTTATATTGACAAAATTCAATTAATAAAAGATAAGGAAAAGCAAACTAGTTTAGCATCTTTAATGTCAGAAAATGATATAAATAAATTAAAACAAACTATTGAAAAAGATGAAGCGGATTATGGTAAGAATTACAAAAAATTTGAAACATATAGTCCACAAGTATATAAAAAAGAACCAGATAGAATTTATTTTAAATCTTCAAAAATAGGTGCTTTTTATGTATTTGAAAAAAATGACAATAATTACAAACATTTATTAGAAGTTGCAGAAGATAGAATGCACTATTCTGTAATAGATGATTATAATTTAAATTGTTTCACACCTGTTTCAATTAACCAAATGATAACATCAGAAGAAAATTATATTATTTTTGACTATGATAATATAAATTTATCTGAACTAGATGAAGAGTATAATAGAGATATTATTTTTAGATTTGCAGAAAATACTAGGTTATATAGGTTAGTTACTTACTTATCATATTATAAAGAATCTGTATTAAAAAATAATTTACCCAAAAAAGAATTTTCTATTAACACAAAAATGACAGGATATGAATATATGACATATGTAGTTGGAGATTAAAAAATAATATATTTTAGTTTTAGGGGAGAGCGGATGGATTTAAAAAAGAATTTATTTAACATATTAAAAGTAGCAGTTTTAATAATGTTTTGTTTAGCCATTTATATGAATAACATCATATTTATGATTACAACAATAAGTTTTCAATTTATATCTGCAATAGTTTTTGGTTGGTCAATATTAATTAGTATTTTAGGAAACTTAAAGAAAAAGGAATATAAAAAATTCTGTGAGAAAAATTTTAAATTTAATATTATAATATGTGCACATAACGAAGAAAATGTAATTCACGGTATTTTAAATAGTATAGAAATGCAGACATATCCAGCAGATTATTGGAAAGTGTATTTAATTGCAGATAATTGTACTGATAATACCGTTAAAATAGCAAACAAATATAATTTTGTGCATATATATGAACACAAAACAGAAGGCGCTAAAAGAAAAGGAATTGCCTTAAAATGGGGGATTAATAAAATACTTGCAGATCATTCGGATTTTGGAGATGCATTTATAGTGTTTGATGCAGACAATCAAATTATTCCAGAATTTTTAGAAGTCTTTAATAGAAAATTCCAAGAAGGAAGTAAAATAGTAGCAGGAAAACGTGTTGCTATAAATCCATATGACTCACTTATAGCAAATTGGTATGCAATTTATTGGAGTATTATTATGAATTTATTCTGCAAACCACACAAAAATTTAGGGCTATCAGCAACATTATCTGGAACTGGATTAGGTTTTACAAAAGAGTTGATAGAGAAAAATGGTTTTAATACCAAAACAATGACAGAAGATATTGAATTTGCAATGCAAAATAATATAAAAGGAACAAGAATTAATTATGCAGAAGAAGCTATTTATTATGATGAACAACCAACATCATTTAAGCCTATGGTACATCAATTAAGTAGATGGGCAACAGGGGGAAATGAAACCATAAAATATTATATAAAAGATATGCTAAAAGCATTTATAAAAAGTCCAAGTATAAAAAGATTTGATTCTTTATGTACAACTTTTGTTGGAAATTCTATGGCATTTTCAGTACTTACAGGTATAATGTTAGCAATAATGGCTTTTAGATATGGAGGATTTTGGAGTGACTATGCATTTAAAACTGGGATGATTTTAAATTTAATAACATATTTAGCTGCTATATTTTCGGCCAAAGCATGCAACCTAAAAATAAAAAAATTAGCATTTTCAATTTTATTGTATCCAATATTTATACTTATGTTTGGAATGATTTCATTTGGCACTATATTTTTCCCAGAAAAGATATGGTATAAAATAGAACACTATGGAAAGTATCTAAATGAAAGGAGAAAAAAAGTTGAAACAGAATGAAAGTTTAGCATTTAGTGTAAGGGAACTTAAGAAAAAAGTAAATAAAAATAAAATATTGCTAGATAATATATCTTTAGATATAAAAAGAAATACACTTGTTGCTATTATAGGTCCTTCAGGAGCTGGAAAAACTACGTTTTTAAAATCACTTTGCGATAAAGAACAATTTGAAAGTGGTACAATATCTTATTATAATCAAAATGGCAAACTTCAAGAAACAATGCCGCAATTTGGATATGTACCACAAGAAAATATAATACATGAAGAGCTAAAATTAAAAGAAATGCTTTTTTATTATGCAAAGCTGAATTTACCTAAAAAAACCAAAAATGATGAAATATATGAAAGAATTGATGAGGTATTACAAGATTTAGATATAAAAGAGTGTGAAAACCAAATAATAAAGAGTCTTAGTGGTGGAGAAAAAAAGAGAGCCAATATGGCAGCAGAACTTTTAAGAAATCCGGAATATTTTTTTCTAGATGAACCCAATACAGGACTAGATCCATACACAGAGAAAAAATTAGTAGAAACATTAAAAAAACTAACTAATAAAAATAAAACAATAATATTTGTTTCACATTCATTATCATTTTTAGATATGTGTGATCAAGTAATTGTAATAGGTAAAGGTGGAAAATTATGCTTTTCGGGTACGATAAGTGAAATTAAAGAGTTTTTTAATGATAATAATTACATAAATATTTATGGTAAAGTGCAAAAAGAAACTGAAAAATGGCAAAAAAAGTTTACAAGAATTAATAATATATCACATTGGCCAAACACAAAGATGAAAATTAAAACAGCAAAAAAAGATACTATATATCAATTTAAAATATTAACTAAAAGATATATAAAATTATTGTTAAGCGATAAGAAAAATTTAATATTATTGTTTTTACAAGCCCCAGTTTTTGCACTTGCAATTAAATCTGTAACAAGAGAAGGCCTATACACTTTATTTTGGGATACTCAAGAAATACTATTTGCATTTGTATGTTCTGGAATATGGATGGGCTTATTTAATTCTTTAAGGGAAATATGTAAAGAATTAAATATAGTAAAATGTGAAACAAAAAATAATGTATCTTTAGTAAGCTATATATTATCCAAACTAGTTGTAATTGGAGTAATTTGTTTAATTCAAAGTATAACATTAGTTCTTGCGTATTCATTATTAGAAAAATTTCCAACGAAATCTATTTTTACATATCCAATTGTAGAAATAATAATATCAGTATTTTTAATAACAATTACTTCATCTTGTATGGGATTAATGTTTTCGACACTATTTAAAAATCAAAACAGAGTTATGACTATTGCTCCTTATCTATTAATACCACATTTATTGTTTTCAGGAGTATTATATCAACTAAATGATAAATTATTAATTTTAGCTAAATTTATAATTGGTTATTGGGGAACAAATGCACTAAGTATATCATCACATTTAACAGAGCTATCTTCAACAGAGGAGACAATTATTGGCGGGCAATTCGATGGAATGAAATTTGCACCACCATTACCAGAAAAAGCATATATTATTAATAATTTTCAATGTCTTATTGAGAACTGGGGAGCTTTAATTTTAGGTTCAATCATTATGAGTATTTTATGTTATTATTTCTTGAAAAGAAATGTAAAAGATTAAAATGAAAAAAATATTATTATAAAATATGATAATTATCGGTTATGACGATTTATTTAAAAGAAGAAAAAATAATACTTAATTAATAATGGAGGAATATATATGAAAGATGAATTCATAAAAAAATTTTATAATGAGGTAATGCAAAATTTAGAAGGAGACTATAAAATAATATTAGAGCCAGGTAGAAGTTTAACCCAAGATTGGATTGAATATGACAAAGTAAAATGGAAAATGGATGAAGATTTAGAAAATTTAGTAGAAGAATTACTAAAAGAAAACGAAATAAGTTTTGAAGAGAAAATATTAGAAGTTTATAAATATATATGTTTAAATTATATATATGATGATAATGTACTATACTTTTTTAAAAGAGATTGTAGGGATATAAATAATATAAAATATATTGCTGTTGATTGGTATGGAAGAATAGTTGGTCAAAAATGGATAGAAAATAGAAAGAAACATAATAGAAGAATATGTTATGAATTTGCTAGGTTTTATGCAAAAGCAATAAATAAACTACTAGATGGAAATGATAAATTAGAAGCTTTTATGGTTGGAGATAAAGAAAATTTACATTATGTTGTGGGATTAACAGGAGAAAAATATAGTGTGATTTTAGATTTAGATGATTTTAATAATATAAAAGATCTTACTAGATTAAAATTAGGTTTAAAAATTAAAGGAATAAAAATTCTTAGAGACAACCAGGGAGAATTTGGAAAAGCTGTAAACAAATTTAATGAAAGAAAAAAAGATGAATTGACAGAGATTGAAGAAGCAAAAAAGGAATTAAGAGATAAGAATATTATTAAATATTTTAATAAAGTTATAAAAGTATTAAATAGTTATAATATTGATTCACAGGGATTTTGTGAGTATATAAGAGCAATTATTGAAAAAGAGGGTATAGAAATAGAAAAAATTTGGAAAGAAGTAAAAGGAGCAGAAGAAAAAAGGTATGCAAGATGTATAATATTCGAATTTGATTCTAAGACATACTTGGTAGATAGTGTTGATAAAACATTAAGAATAATTAAAAAAGAAAATTTAAATAATAATATTTTTATATTTAACCCAGAGGAACATGAATATTCTTATTATGGAGGGTGAATGCATAGTGTTAGAAGGAGTTAAAAAATGAATAATAAAACTAGGTGTAAATGGTGTAATCCTAAAAATTCAATTTATATAAAATACCATGATGAAGAATGGGGAAAACCTAAATATGACGATAAATCCTTATTAGAGTTATTGATATTAGAATCATTTCAATCAGGGCTTTCATGGGAATGCATATTAAATAAAAGAGAAGCATTTAGAAAAGCATATGATAATTTTGAAATTAATAAAATTATTAATTATAATGAGTTAAAAATTTCAAAATTATTATCAAATGAAGAAATAATAAGAAATAAATTAAAAATAGAGGCAAGTATAAATAACACAAAAATATTTAAGAGCATACAAAATGAATATGGAACATTTTATAACTATTTAAAAACATTTACTAATGGTAAAATTATATACGAAATTAATAAAACAACATCTGAATTATCAGACAATATTTCAAAAGATTTAAAGAAAAAAGGAATGAAATTTGTAGGCTCAACGATAATATATTCATATTTACAAGCAATAGGAGTTATCTATTCGCATGATAAGGAATGTTTTATGTATAAAAATCAAAAATAAAAGAAAAGTTAAATTAGAGATGCTAAACTAATTTAACTTTTTTTAAAATTAAAAAAAACTATTGACTTCGAGCTAACTCTAAGTGATCATATATTATATGAAAAATAAATATATTATGGAGGTGAAAAAATGACAATAGCAGAAGTTGGAAAAAAATATAACTTAACACCAGATACACTGCGATATTATGAAAGAATAGGGCTAATATCAAATGTTCCAAGACAAAAAAATGGAATAAGAAATTATGATGATAAAACTTGTAGAAGAATAGAATTTATTAAATGTATGAGAGATGCAGGGGTAGAAATCGAAATATTAATAGAGTATATTAGTTTATTTGAAAAAGGAAAAAGCACAGTAAAAGCTAGGCAGCAATTATTAGAAGAACAAAAAGAAAAGTTGCTAAATAAACAGAAAAACATTAATGAAACCATTAAGAAATTAAATTATAAATTACAACTTTATGATGAAATTATTGATGGAAAAAGGAAAGATTTTACTGAAATTGATGAATAATAAAAAAGGAGAAAGATTATTATGTATTTAGAAAATATTAATGGACCAGAAGATATAAAAAAATTAAACATTAAAGAGTTAGATATATATGGCTATAAGTGCTAAAGTATCTGGAACACAAGAATTTTGGAATTATTTTTGGACAGGATATATAGAAATGACATTTATTAGCTTAGGTGATTTCTTCTTTCTTGATTGTTATTTAAGAGCAAAAGTAAAAGATAAAGAAATGATTAAGGGAGCAGAAAAAAGCAAAGCATGGGAAGCAAAAGAATGGATGAAATTGGCAATTCCAGAACACTTTCTATTTTGGCCAATTATTATATGTCCAGTAGTTGGATTACTTGTTGCAGGAATTAGTAATATTTTTTAAATAAATTTACTTAAAAAACTAAAAAAAGAAGTTCAAATTCTTTTTTTAGTTTTTTATAGTTTTTATAGAAAAAAATATAAATTATGTGATATAATGACTAAATAAAAACATAAGAGGAGGAAGTAGATTGGACAAGCTAGTGTTAATAGACGGAAATTCTATTATGAATAGAGCATTTTATGGAATAATGGGAAATAAAATGCTAACAACAAAAGACGGTAAATATACAAATGCGGTATATGGTTTTTTAGCAATTTTATTTAAATTAATGGATGATATAAATCCAAATTACTTAGTAGTAGCATTTGATTTAAAAGCACCTACTGCAAGACATAAAATGTATGAAGGTTATAAGGCAAATAGACATGGTATGCCAGACGAATTAGCAGAACAAATGCCAATTATAAAAAACATATTAAAAGCAATGAATATAGATATTATAGAAAAAGAAGGATATGAAGCAGATGATATTTTAGGAACACTTTCTAAATATGGAGAAAAAAAAGGACTAAAAGTAACTATTCTTTCAGGAGATAGAGATACATTTCAACTAGCTACAGATAATATAACAATAAGAATACCAAGAACAAAAGCAGGAAAAACAGAAACAGAAGAATATAATAGGCAAAAAATAAAAGAAACATATGGAATAGAACCAAAGCAGTTAATAGAAGTAAAGGGATTACAAGGAGATACATCAGATAATATTCCAGGAGTACCAGGAATAGGAGAAAAAACAGCACTTTCACTAATTCAAAAATATGGAACAATAGAAAAATTATATAAGAGCATTGAAGACGGAAAAGATGATTTAAAAGGAAAGCAAAAGGAAAAAATAGTAGCAAATAAAGAACTAGCAGAAATGTCAAAATTTTTAGGAACTATAAACTTAGAAGTTCCCATTGAAGATACCTTAGAAAATTTCAAAGTAGAGCCATGGGACAAAGTAAAAGTATTAGAAATATTTAAAGAACTAAATTTTAACAGATATATAGAAAGATTTGGATTAGAAGGACAAGAAACAAAAAATATTGATATAAAAGATATTGTAAAAATAGAAGAGAAAACACAAGAAGAAATAATTAGTATAGCAAAAAAACAGAAAAAATTCATTTTTGATTTTATAACAAAAAAAGATCCTAATGAGGAAAAAATAATAAAAGAAAAAGTAATACTTTGTGCTGTATATAATAAAGAAAAAGAAGAAGCATACTATATACAAATGGAAAAAGAAGAAAATTTACAAAATTTCAAAGAAATTTTTGAAGAAGAAACTATTGAAAAATAGGAATAAATTTAACTAAATCATATATTTTACTAAAGCAATTAGCAATACAACTAAAAGGAATAAAATATGACGCTCAAATAGCTGCATATATATTAAATCCAACTAATAACAAGTTAGATATTGAAAATCTAGCTATGCAATATTTAGATTTAGACATTAAAGAATATTTGGAAGCTGTAGGAGAAGAAGAAAACAAACAAATAAATTTATTTGAAACATATAAAGAAAACGAAGGTAATTTTGATAAATACAAAGGTGCAATAAATGCATATACCATTTCTAAATTGGAAGATATAACATTAGAAAAATTAAAAGAAATAAATGCACTAGATTTATTTAATGAAATAGACATGCCAACTGTTGAAGTATTATCAGATATGCAATTAAATGGTATGCATGCAGATGAAGAAGAACTAAACAGGTTTGGAAAAGAACTAAAAGATAAAATAGAAATATTGACTAAAATAATATATGAGATGGCTGGTGAGGAGTTTAACATTAATTCTACAAAACAGTTAGGAGAAATTTTATTTGAAAAAATGAAATTGCCAGTAATTAAAAAAACAAAAAATGGATACTCAACGGATGTAGATGTATTAGAAAAGTTAAAAAAAGAAGATCCTATAATTGAAAATATTTTAGAATATAGACAACTAATGAAATTAAACTCAACCTATGTAGAAGGACTAAAAGCATATATAAACCCTACAACTAAAAGAATACATTCATTTTTTCATCAAACGATTACAGCAACAGGAAGAATAAGCTCTACAGAACCTAATTTACAAAACATTCCTACAAGATTTGAATTAGGTAAACAAGTTAGAAAGATATTTAAACCAGAACAGGGAAAAATATATATAGATGCGGACTATTCACAAATTGAATTAAGAGTTTTAGCACATATGTCTGAAGACAAACATATGATAGAAGCATTTAAAAATGACGAAGATATACACAAGCAAGCAGCCTCTAAAGTGTTTAAAACACCAATAGAAGAGGTTACAAAAGAACAAAGAAGTAATGCTAAAGCTGTAAATTTTGGCATAGTGTATGGAATAAGCGATTTTGGGCTAAGTGAACAGCTTGGAATACCTAGAAAATTAGCTAAACAGTATATACAAGAATATTTAGAAGAATACGAAGGAATAAAGAACTTTATGGACAATATTACCGAAAAAGCAAAAGAACAAGGGTATGTAGAAACATTATTTGGAAGAAGAAGATATATACCAGAATTAAAATCTAATAATTACATGGTAAGAGAATTTGGAAAAAGAGCCGCAATGAATACGCCAATACAAGGAACAGCAGCAGATATAATGAAAATTGCTATGATAAAAGTATATAAAGAATTAAAAAGTAAAAATTTAAAATCAAAAATAGTGCTTCAAGTTCATGATGAAATGATGATAGAAGCAAATATAGAGGAATCAGAAGAAGTAAAAAATATTGTAAAAAAATCAATGGAAGAAGCCGTAACATTAAAAGTACCATTAATAGCAGAAGTTTCAGAAGCAAAGAATTGGTATGAATGTAAATAAAATTATAAAGGAGTAATTCATTTGATTAAAAAAATAAATATAAAATTATTTGCGATTATAATAATTATATTAATTGGATTTTTAATGTTGAGAATATTTAATGTTAAAGAAAAGATATTAATAAACATTTATCCGCAAAGCTATAAGGAATATGTAACAACATATTGCGAAAAATATAATGTTGATAGTAACTTGGTATATGCATTAATAAAGGCAGAAAGCAATTTTAACACAAATGCAAAATCTAACAAAGGAGCTAAAGGGTTAATGCAACTAATGGAAAAAACAGCCATAGATATTAATAAAAAAATAGATACACCAATTGATGAAAAACAAATATTATATAAGCTAAATGAACCAGATTATAATATAAATTTAGGAACAAAATATCTTTCAATTTTAATAGAAAAATATAACAATATAGAAATTGCTCTTACCGCTTATAATGCAGGGATTGGAACAGTAGATACTTGGATTGAAAATGGAACTATAAAAAATGATGGCTCAGATATAGAAAAAATACCATATAAAGAAACCAATAATTATGTAAGAAAGATTGTTAGAGATTATAAGATTTATAAAGAAATATATAACTAAATCATAAGATATTTATTTAGAAAGAAGGGATAAAATGAATCTAGTAATTGGATTAGCAATACCATTTTTAGGGACGACTTTGGGAGCTGCAACAGTATTTTTAATGAAAAATAAAATGAATATAAAAATAGAAAAATTATTGTTAGGCTTTGCTTCAGGAGTAATGATTGCAGCATCAGTATGGTCTTTGCTTATACCATCAATAAATATGGCAACAGAACAAAACAAATTAGCTTGGGGACCAGCTGCAATTGGTTTCATATTTGGAATTATATTTTTATTAGTATTAGACAGTGTAATACCACATTTACATTTAAACCAAGACAAGCCAGAAGGGATAAAAGCAAAATTGAAAAAAATAACAATGATGGTATTTGCAGTTACACTTCATAATATTCCAGAAGGCATGGCAGTAGGTGTTACATTTGCAGGAGCAATTATAGGAAATGCTGGAATAACAATGGCAGGAGCATTTGCATTAGCAATAGGAATTGCAATTCAGAACTTTCCGGAAGGAGCCATAATATCAATGCCACTTAAAAGTGAAGGTATGTCAAAATCAAAGGCATTTTTATATGGAACTCTTTCAGGAATTGTAGAACCAATAGGCGCAATTATTACAATATTACTTACAAATACTATTGTTCCTATTCTACCATATTTATTATCATTTGCTGCTGGCGCAATGATATATGTAGTGGTAGAAGAACTAATACCAGAATCTCAATCTGGTGAACATTCAAATATAGGAACAATAGGAGTTGCACTAGGGTTTGTTATTATGATGATTTTAGATGTTGCATTAGGGTAAAATAATTAAAAAAATAAATAGCAAAGAAGTTGAACAAATTAAAACCTCTAATCATATAATACAAAAAATATGATTGGAGGTTTACTATATGGATTATGAATTAATGATGAATGGTAATGTAAAAATAGGGCAAAGAGCTCCAGAGTTTGAAGCTATTACAACATGTGGACAAATAAAATTAAATGATTATAAGGGGAAATGGTTAGTACTTTTTTCACACCCAGGAGATTTTACCCCCGTGAAGTCTTAATCTTTGGATGAATAGGTGAAAACGATTGATATTGATAATAAAATAATATAGGAGAGACCTTGAATCAAATAATAATCGACTCGAAAGAGATAGGGCATTATTATAATATGGGACTTGCTTTGCAGGTCCTGTATTCATGTATGTAGAAAGGAAAAAATGGGTATGAATAATTAATTAGTTATAATAAGAAATAATGCACAGTATTCCTCTTGAGAGTGATAAATCAACATTATTGTAAAAAAATTAAACAGAAGAAAGAAAAGTAGAAAATAGAATGATATTTCATTCAGATTTAGGAAGTCAATATACATCAAATGAATATGAGAATTTATTGTTGAAAAAAATGTAAAACATTCATATAGCAAAAAAGGTTATCCTTATGATAATGCAAGTATGGAAAGCTTCAATGCCATATTAAAGAAATAAGAAGTAAATGTAAATACGTATGAAACATTTAATGAAGCTAGATTAGCTATATTTGAATTTATAGAAGGTTGGTATAATAATATATTCAACTTTTTAATGAATGACAAGTTTTAAGAAAGTCCATTAAAAAATGTGCAAACAATTGCAAAAAGTCCTTCAGAAAATGTGAAAACTTTCACAAAAGTAGTTTGATTTTTGTGAAAAATAATGATATACTATATATAAATATATCATTAGGAGAGTGATTATATGTATAGAAACAAAATGGAAGAATTAACAAAATGGAAAGAATCAGCAAATAGAAAACCTCTAATTATAAGAGGTGCAAGACAAGTTGGAAAAACATGGTTAATGAAGGAATTCGGAAAAGAGTATTACGAAAAATGTGCATATATAAATTTTGATGATAATACAAGAATGAATAAACTTTTTGATGAAGATTTTGATTTAGAAAGAATAATACAAGGTTTAAAAATAGAATCAGGTGTAAATATTGAACCAGAAAATACATTAATAATATTAGATGAAATTCAAGAAACACCTAAAGCATTAAAAGCGTTAAAATATTTTTGCGAAAATGCCAGAGAATATCATATAATATCGGCAGGGTCTCTTTTAGGTGTAGTAATACATGGAGGAACTTCGTTTCCCGTTGGAAAAGTAGATTTTTTAGATTTGACACCATTAAGTTTTTTTGAGTTTTTAGAAGCATTAGGCGAAAAGGAATTGTTAAAATTATTAAAAAATAATGATTTTGATATGATCAATGTCTTTAACAGCAAATTAAAAGAAAACTTAAAACTATATTATTATATTGGAGGAATGCCTGAAGTAGTAAGTTCTTATATAGAAAATAAGGATTTATTAGAAGTTCGTAGAATACAAAAAACATTATTAGATGATTATGAACAAGATTTTTCTAAACATGCTCCAAGTAATATAGTTCCAAGAATTAGACAGTTATGGAATAATATACCTACACAACTTGCAAAAGAAAACAAAAAATTTATTTATGGTCTAGTGAGAGAGGGAGCAAGAGCAAGAGAATACGAAATAGCATTATCGTGGTTAATAGATTGTGGGCTTATATATCAAGTGAATAGAGTAAATAATAGTAAAATACCATTATCAGCATACCAAGACTTTAATGCATTTAAATTATATCTATTAGATGTTGGTTTATTAGGCGCTATGGCTGGAATAGATTCTAAAACTTTACTAGAAGGAAATGACATATTTGAAGAATTTAAAGGAAGTTTAACAGAGCAATATGTGCTATGCCAATTAAAACAATGTACAGAATTGGATGTGTTTTATTGGTCATCTGATACAGGCACTGCCGAATTAGATTTTATAACACAAATAGGGAAAAATAATATTCCTATAGAAGTAAAAGCAAGTGAAAACCTACAAGCTAAGAGCTTAAAATCATTTGTACAAAAATATAATACCAAAATTAATGTAAGAACATCAATGTCTAATTATAGAAAAGAAGATTGGCTTATAAATATACCTCTATATAGTATAGGTAATATAGAGAAGATAATTGTATTTTAAATGCTACATCACGAGTAATATAAATACATACAAATGGAGGATTCAATAAAATGAATAAAAAACAAAAAAGAAATGAATTTTTAAAAAAATTAAAGGAAGTAAATAACTTAATGAATTGGAATAAAATATTAAATGCATTAGGGATAAATAATATAGATGAAGTATATAAAAATCTGAAAAAGTTTTAAAAAGTATACAATAAAAAAATAAAATAATTCACAAAACTTTCACGAAAGTGAAAGCTTTTTTAATGTTTTAAATGTATATTAAAAAAATAAAAGGAGGTTTTAAAGTTTATGAAAAAACGAAAAATAATGTTGATATTAGGAATTGTAGTCTTAATTATATTAAGTGGAGCAATAACTTTTTATATAGGTAAACAAATTGGTATGAATATAGATACATCAACAACAATAAAAGAAGTTACGGTTGGAACACAAAATATAAAAAAGACATTAACAAGTTCAGGTGAAATAAAATCAGCAAGTACAGAAAAACTAGAATTAACTACTACTCGCTATTTTGAAACAATGTGTGTGGAAGCTGATGATATAGTAAAGCAAGGAGAAAATATATTAAAATATACTAACGGAACATATTTTACAGCACCATATGATTTGGTAATTTCTAATTATTCAGTACCTGAAACAGGTAAAAAAATAACATCAAGCAATTATATAGAAGTTTAGAATTTAAAAAATTTAACAGTGGATTTATCAATTTCAGAAAGTGAAATATCTAATATTAGTTTAGATCAAGAAGTAACAATAACATTAACTGCAGATACGTCAAAAACATATACAGGAAAAATATCTAAAATAGATTCCATTGGAACATATGCATCAAGTGGTACAACTTTTTTTGTTGAAGTGAGTTTTGAAAATGATGGTGATATAAAAATAGGGATGACAGCAAATATTAGTATTTCAAATAAATAAAAAGAATAAAATAACATAGGACTTGCTTTGCAGGCCCTATATTTTTTCGTATATGTAAGTTATAAAAGTGTGCTTTAATTTACATTTTAATATTTTTTATAAAAAATGAAAAAAGTGTTGACAGTTGAATGCGGATTCAATTATAATATATTAAGAGTTGAATAAACATTCAACTATATAAAGGAGGAGTGTATGTCTAAAAACGAATTTATATGTGATTGTAATATAATACATGAAAAAACAGTAAATGAAACAATAAAGAAAATGCCAGAAGAAGATACATTTAATAAAATTGCAGAATTTTTTAAAATTTTAGGTGATACAACAAGAACAAAAATACTATTTGCATTAGATTTAAACGAAATGTGTGTATGTGATATAGCAAATGTATTAAATATGAGTAAATCTTCAATATCACATCAATTAGGTACATTGCGTAGAATGAATATTGTAAAGTGTAGAAAAGAAGGAAAAGAAGTTTATTATACATTAGACGACAATCACATAAAAGAAGTATTTGAAGTAGCTCTTGAACACATAGAGCATAAAAAATAAATGAAAGGAAGAATTATATTATGAAAAAAAGATTAAACTTGATTATTATTTCGTTAATATTATTTTTATTTTCAATAATAGTAAAATTTCAAAATGTTTGGATTAATAATGTTATTTATATTGTTAGTTATTTGTTAGTAGGGTTTAAGATTGTAAAAAAAGCAATAAGAAACATAGCAAGAGGGAAAATATTTGACGAGAACTTTTTAGTGGCAATTGCAACTATTGGGGCATTTGGCATAGGGGAATTTCCAGAAGCCGTAGCAGTAATGCTATTTTACCAAATAGGAGAACTATTTCAAGATTATGCAGTAGACAAATCAAAAAAGTCAATTGCAAGTTTAATGGATATTAGACCTGATTATGCAAATGTAAATAGAAACTCAAAAATTGAAAAAGTAAATCCTGGTGAGGTTAAAATTGGAGAAATAATATTAGTTAAGCCTGGAGAAAAAATTCCTTTAGATGGAATTGTAATAGAAGGAAATTCCATGATAGATACATCAGCTTTAACAGGAGAATCTGTGCCAAGAAAAGCATCAATTGGAGATAATGTTTTAAGTGCTTGCATAAATAAAAATGGTTTATTAACAATTAAAGTTACAAAAGAATTTGGAGAATCAACCGTTAGTAAGATATTAGATTTAGTAGAAAACGCTAGTAGTAAAAAATCGAAGTCTGAAAAATTTATTAGTAAATTTGCCAAGTATTATACTCCTATTGTTGTTATTGTAGCGTTATTATTAGCAGTTATTCCACCATTAATATTAAAAAATGCAACATTTGTTGAATGGATTTATAGAGCATTAGCATTTTTAATGGTATCTTGTCCTTGTGCATTAGTTATATCAATTCCATTAGGATTTTTTGGAGGAATAGGTGGAGCTTCTAAAATTGGTGTATTAATAAAGGGAAGTAATTATTTAGAAATGTTATCAAATACAGAAACAGTAGTGTTTGACAAAACAGGAACTTTAACACAAGGTGTTTTTGAAGTACAGAAAATAAAATCAATTGGAATAAGCGAAGAAGAATTGATAAAAATTGTAGCACACGCAGAAAGTTTTTCTAATCATCCTGTTGCTGAATCTGTAAAAAAAGCATATGGCAAAGAAATTAATAAAAAATTAATAAGTAAGACAGAAGAAATTAGTGGACATGGAATTATGGCAATAGTAGAAGATAAAGAAGTTTTAGTTGGAAATGATAAACTAATGAAACAAAAAAATATTAACTATGAAGAGTGTCAAGAAATTGGAACTACATTATACATAGCAATAAATAATGTGTTTGCCGGATATATAGTAATTTCAGACAAAATAAAAGAAGACTCTAAATTAGCAATTGAGGAAATAAAAAAACTAAATATAAAAAATACCGTTATGCTTACAGGAGATAGAAAAGAAGTAGGAGAAGCTGTTGCAAAAAAATTAAACTTAGATGAAGTTTATACAGAATTATTGCCAGACGGAAAAGTAAAAAAAGTAGAAGAATTATTAAAATTAAAATCTGAAAAAGGAAAAATTGCATTTGTTGGTGATGGAATAAATGATGCACCTGTTCTTGCATTGTCAGACATTGGAATTGCAATGGGAGGATTAGGTTCAGATGCTGCTATTGAAGCTGCAGACATTGTTATTATGACAGATGAAATATCTAAAATAAGTAAAGCAATAAAGATTTCTAGGAAAACAATGAAAATAGTTAAAGAAAATATAATATTTGCAATTGCTGTAAAAGTAATTGTTTTAGTATTAAGTGCAGTCGGAATTGCAACTATGTGGGAAGCTGTGTTTGCAGATGTTGGAGTTTCAATACTTGCAATAATAAATTCTCTAAGAATGTTAAAAGTACAAAAATAGAATAATAAAGTTGAATAAAATTTGCTGAATTTGAAGAAATATGCTATAATATAAGTATTACATAAGAAAAGGGGGAGTTTTTATGGAAAAACAAAAAATGAAATTATGGAAAAGAATTTTATTAATTTTAGTAGCATTAATAATACTAATTGTTATAGCATTTATTTCTTATAATAAAGTATACACCTATATTGATATGGAAATGAGATTTAAAGAATTTGAAAAGAAACAAGCAATAGAAACCAAAGGTCTATTATCATATATAGAAGATGAAAATTATGCTAAAGTAGACAACATGGATTATATAACTCAAGATGGAATTAGCGTTAAAGTAGATTCAATTAGTATAACCGATGACACTTTTAAGGCAAATATTAGCTTTAAAGTCAACCAAGACTTTGATTATAGAAATTTTGCATATGGATATGCTGTATATGATGAAAATAAAAATATTTACCAAATAAATTCAAGAATGCATTTAGGAGAAAATGAGAAATACGATTATGGTTCAATTTTTATGCAACGTGAACTTGGAATAAATAAAAATAAAGATATATATAGTATATATTTAGCAGATAATTCTGGAATTCAAAGCATATCAATAGATGAAAGTCAAAGAATAATAACAACAGCAATCAAAATTGAAGCTAAGGATAAATTTCCTCAAAGTAGAAAAATTTATATTAAATTATTTGATTTAGGATATTTTAATATAAATAAAGACGAAAATGAAAAAGTTATAGCACAAAATATTAATTTAAGTGATGCCAAATGGCAATTTGAATTTGATATTCCCGAAGAAATGAATAAGAGAAAAACTATAAATTTAAAATTAGCAAATGAAATTCCAGGATTAGAAATAACAAACATAACAATTACAGAAACAAAATTAGTATTAAACTTTAATTCTAAAGAATATGTTAATTTAATAAGTGAAGGAAAAGATATGCCAGCGGGAGAATTTTTAAATAAATGTAAAGAAATGTTAAATATTACAGATGGTGAAGAAAATAGTTATAAAGAAACCA
>CAKPKZ010000019.1 GCA_934167435.1 uncultured Clostridia bacterium
TTAGAGGATAATACTATTTTTCAATATTTGATTGATAATGATTATGCTCCTGACTATGAAGGGGGAATTTATTGGAATGATCCTGAACTTGGTATTGATTGGGAAGGTATGTTTAAAAAGTATGGAATAGATAAGCCTATTACTAGTGAGAAAGATAGTAAACATTTGGTGCTAGGAAAGAGTCCAAAATATTTTCAGTATTAAGGTGAAGTGTATTTAGTTTTGTAGAAAAATAACATTTATAACAAAGGAGATGCTAGTTTTGTGAATTTTTTGAAAAAAAAGCAAAGAAAAATAAGAGTTGTGTATATCGTACAATATAAAGCAGGATATTATAAAGTAAAAGATATCATTAAAACAATGGTCGATGATCCTAGTGTTGAAATCAAAGTTTTGGCCTTTCCAAGTGATATTAATAATTATTCAATAGAAGATTACAAATATTGGAAAGAAAAATTGGGAGATTGTGTAATTAATGCTAGAGTTGGAAACGATTGGTTTGATTTAGAGAAATATAATCCAGACTATGTTTTTTTTCAAAGGCCATACAATATTTATTTACCTAAATGCTATAATTCAAAAATAATTTCTTCTTACGCAAGAACATGTTATATGAATTATGGTTATAATTTATCGAAACATACTAATAATGTGGCATTTAATAATGAATTCTTTTCTGATTTAGATATTTTCTTTGCAGAAAATGAATATGAAAAGGACTGTGTAGCAAATCAAGTTTTTGAGGGGGACAAAAGAAAAATAGTTGTTAATTATGGTTATCCCTATCTTGATGAGTTAAAAAAACAAATTAAAAATAATAAATCTATGTTTGGAAGAGGATATTATAATATTTTGTGGACACCAAGATGGACAACTGATAATGAAATTTGTGGTACTTCATTTTTTGAATACAAAGAAAATTTATTATCGTTTGTAAAAAAATATAATGATGTACAATTTGTATTTAGACCTCACCCAATGATGTTTGATAATTTTATTATCAAAAAACAAATGAGTTCAAAAGAGGTAAAAAATTATCTAAAAATATATGATGGGTTGAAATACGTGTATGATAATAGTTCTGAATATCAAGATACTTTTAGGGATTCTGATATTTTGGTAACAGATTATTCCTCAATAATTATTGAATATTTGCTTTATAATAAACCAATAATTCTTTGTAAAAGAAATGATAAGAGTGCTAATTGTATTTTAGAGAAAATATATAAAGTGTGTTATTTAGTTAACAATTTTGAAGAATTGGCTAATCAAATTTTAAAATTAAAAATGGGAAATGATATTTTAAAATCGGAAAGAGAAAAATTAATTAAAGAGTTATTTGATGAATATGACGGTCAAGTAAAGTATAAAATTGTAAATTTTATAAAAAATGATTATTCTAAGAGTAAAAGTAGAGGTAAAAAAAATGATTAAATTAAGAAAATTAGAAGAGAAAGATATTCCATATATGATTGAATGGATGTCCGATGAGGAGTTGACAAAATATTTAAAAAACAATTTTAGTAAACTTGCAAATGCAGAAATCCAAAAAGAATTTATTAGGAATTCAATCAGTGATAGAGATATTAATTTTGCCATTGTTGATAATTCAAATGATGAATACTTGGGAACAATAAGCTTAAAAAATATAGAAAAGGACTCTAAAAGGGCAGAATATGCAATTTGCATTAGAAAAGGGGTACAGGGGAAAGGTGTTGCATTTCAGGCAACTTTAAAGATATTAAAATATGCTTTTTTTGATTTAAAACTTGAAAATGTTTATTTGTATGTTTCTAAAGAAAATGTGAGAGCAAATAAATTTTATGAAAAATTTGGTTTTAAATTTGATAAAGTTGAAAATAAATCTCTTGAAATAAAAGGAATAATGTCAGATATTAACTGGTATAGCATTGATAAAAGTAATTTTGTTCAAATATGGAAGAATAACGAAAAAGAAATTATAAATGTAAAAAAAATAAAATATGCTCCAATAACGGATAATAGAGGAGACTTGATTGCGCTGGAAAACCCTAAAAATTTGAAATTTCCTTTAAATAGAGTTTATTATATGTATAATGTTGGTAGTGATATTGTTCGGGGGAGACATTCCCATTATAATTTAGATCAATTATTAATTGCAACTTCTGGAAGTGTTGTTGTTTTAGTAAAAACACCTTTTGAAGAGCAAGAATATATATTGGATAGTCCAAATGAAGGACTATATATTGGAAATATGATATGGAGAGAAATGTATAATTTTTCTAATGACGCTGTTTTATTGGTTTTAGCAAGTGAAAAGTATAATGAAGATGATTATATTAGAGATTATGAGGATTACGAAAAAGAGGCAAAGCGTTATTTTAAAAAAATATTAAAAAAGTAATAAAATTATTATTACGTGAGAAAAATATAGGTGAAATTAAATGAAATTGGTAAGTGTTTTAATTCCAGCATATAATCATGAAAATTATATTAAAGAATGTATTTGTAGTGTTATTAATCAGACATATCAAAATTTAGAAATACTTATTTTGGATGATTGTTCTACTGATAATACTGCAAAAGAAATAAATAAAATTAAAGATAAAAGAATAAAAAAATATTTTTCAAAAGAAAATAAGGGCGTTGTTTATTCAATTAACAAATTGTTAGAACATGCATCTGGGGATTATATTGCTATAATTGGTTCTGATGATGTTTGGTATCCAACTAAAATAGAAAAACAAGTTAAATATATAGAAAAACTTCATAAAAAAAATATAAATAATGTTGGTTGTGTTTTTACTGAAACTGATATTATTAATGAAAATAGTGAAATATTTGATGACTCACAAATGTTTGATGTTTTTAAAAATGAAAACATGAGCCGATATGATAGAATAAAATTATTCTATGATGTAGGGAATCATTTATGTCATTCTAGTTCTTTAATGCCAAAGAAGGTGTTTGAAGATATTGGCTTTTATAATAATAGTTTTAGGCAATTACATGATTATGAATACTGGACTAGATTAATTCAAAAGTATGATATCTATATCCTTAACGAAAAATTAATGGGATATAGAAGAATTGATAATGGAAGTTTAAGTAGCTCCAATTTAAATAATACGATTAGGCAATTAAATGAGATGTTTTTTATAAATAGTAGATTAATAACCAGTTTAACTGATGAAGACTTTAAAAAAGTATTTGCTAATGATTTTAAGAAAAATGTAGATGATAAAGATTTTAGCATTGAGTGTGAAAAATTTTTCAAACTTTTGAATATGAATTATCTTAACTCATATAATAAGTGTTATGCTTTTGAGTATTTTATTTTAAATGAAAGAAAAATGATAAATAAATTGTTAAAGTATGATTTTAAGGTGAATGATTTATATTGTGAAACTGGTAATGTTATGGTTAAATACTTTTGCGTTGATGAGATAGAACGAGAGAAAAAAGAGATAGAGGAGTATTATTTAAACATAATAGAAGGAGTGAATAAATCTATTTCTTGGAAGATTACAAAACCTTTGCGGTGGTTAAAAGAAATAATGAGGAGAGTGAAATGATGAAAATATTATTTTCTACCATGAAATATATGCATGATGAAATTAGAGATGAAATGATGAATAAATTTACAGATATTTATGATAAGGGATGGTACATTTGCGGAGAAGAGGATAAAAAATTTGAGGAAGAATTCGCAAAATATATAGGAACAAAATACTGTGTTGGAGTGGGAAATGGTTTAGATGCACTTCGATTGGCTTTGTTGGCATTGGAGATAAAAGAAGGTGATGAGGTTATTGTTCCTTCAAATACTTATATTGCAACTGCTTTAGCAGTTTCTTATGTTGGTGCTCATCCCGTTTTGGTTGATCCAGATATAGACACATATAATTTATCTGGAGAAAATCTAGAGAAATATATCACGAATAAAACAAAAGCTATTATTGCGGTGCATTTGTATGGGCAGAGTAGTGATATGGACAAAATAAATGAAGTTGCTAAAAAATATAATTTATATGTTATTGAAGATTGTGCTCAATCTCATGGCGCAATGTACAAGCAAAAAAAAGTTGGTTCATTATCTAACATAGGATGCTTTAGCTTTTACCCTGGTAAAAATTTGGGTGCATTAGGGGATGCTGGAGCAATTGTAACAAATGATAAGGATTTAGCTACTAAAGTTAGGGCAATAGCAAATTATGGTTCTATAGAAAAGTATCATCATGAATATAAAGGGGTAAATTCGAGACTAGATGAAATTCAGGCTGGTTTTTTAAGAATTAAGTTAAAGTATTTAGATAAATATACAATTAGGAGACAACAAATTGCAGAGATGTATTTAAATAAAATAACTAATGATGAAATAGTTCTTCCAAAAGTTGGAAGTTATAGAACCCATGTTTGGCATATTTTTGCAGTAAGATGCAAGAATAGAGATAAATTGCAAGAGTATTTAAAAAATAATGGAATTGAGACATTAATTCATTATCCAATATCCATTGCTAAACAACAGGCGTATAAATTTGATAAATTAAATGATTTAGAAATTGCTGAACAAATTTCCAAAGAAGAATTGTCTTTGCCTCTTTATTATGGGATGGCAGATGAAGAAGTAGAATATGTGATTAACATCATAAATAATTTTAAAGTGGAGTAAAGTAAAATGAAAAAAAAAGTTTCAATAATAATAATTCATTATAATCAATCAGAGTATGTAAAAATTGCTCTTGATTCTGTGTTTCAACAAAGTTATAAGGAAATTGAATTGATATTTGCCGATGATGCATCAGATGATATAGATTTAAATGACTTAAAAAAATATTGTCAAAGAAAAAATGTAAATAAAATGAAGATTGTTTGGCAAATTAATTCTAAAAATTTAGGAACGGTGAAAAGTTTAAACCAAGCTTTAACAAAATGTACTGGGGATTATGTTTTAATTTTTGCCGCAGATGATAAATTGTATTCAAATGATGTTATAGAAAAATATGTTGATTCGTTTGAAAAAAATGAGCAAGATGTTGCCCTTATTTTTGGTCAGTGCTATATGATGGATAAAGAATTAAATAAATTATGTTATAAGTTTATTGATTATAATAAAGGAGAAGAGTTTAATCAATTATCTTCTTTGGGCCAATTTAAAGTTCTTTCTAATGAATGTTTTATTGCTATGGGAGCCTCTATGGTAAAAATGGATGCCTTAAAAAAAATTCATAATTTTGACGAAAGATATAAATATGTGGAAGATTACTCTCTTTTTTTGAATTTATCATTAAATGGCTATAAAATGATGTTCGATCCTAAAATTAATGGGTTGTTTCATCGCGATGGTGGAATATCTCATCGCGACGAAAATAGAAAACTTGAACAGCATCATATTGATTTTTTTAAAGATATTATTAAGATAACTGAAATTTGTATTTTCCCTTATTTTAATGTTTTTGATTATGAAAATAAAAATAAGATTGTAAATACATATGTTCAAAGAATAAAAGATTTGTCTGTTCACGGTGTAACGTATGATATTTCGGCTTTTAGAAAGTTAAAAAAGAAAAATTTGTTGTTTTTTATTTTTAAAAGAATTAATAAAGTAGATGATACTTTTAAAGTATATGCTAAAGAAAAGATAAACTTTTTATTAAATATGGTTTACTTATTAACTTGTTTGATTTATCTGTATAATAGTGTTTTTCTAAAAAAATTTTATTTTAAGTTTTTAATTATCTTGAGTTGTTGTTTCTTTTTTGTAAATTTAATTCTTTTTATAATTAGGTTTATATATCATGTTATTAGAAAAATAGTTGTTTTTTGTAATTAGACAAAATTAATAAGATAATAATACTTGGTTTTTATTATCTTTTCTTTTTATAGAGATGTTATAGATAGGTAAAAATTTGTTGAACCTAAAAATTATTGTGTTTTATTTTTAAAGGTAGGAGGAATTTATTAAAATGTCTAAGTTATTTAATGATATTAAAAAAAATCTGTTAAAAGAGGTATCTGGTTCAAAAAAATTATTTATTATTGCTATATGTGTTTTTCTATTTGGATTAATTGGAAATGCATATGGCTTTTTAGATTTTAACTTTTCTCATGATTCAAGTATGATGATTCAATCTGATGATTTATGGCAAGTAATGATTGGTAGATATTTACAACCAATTTATGTTATTTTTAGAGGAAAACTCTATTCTCCCTTTATCGTTGGGATGCTATCTTTGGCTTATGTTAGTTTTTCTACATATTTGATTACTGACATATTAAAAATTAAAACTATTTTTGGTAATGCGCTAACATCCGGAGTATTAGTGACTAATTCTGTTTTTTGTTTAATATC
Organism: uncultured Clostridia bacterium; assembly: GCA_934167435.1. Taxonomy (GTDB): domain Bacteria; phylum Bacillota; class Clostridia; order TANB77; family CAG-508; genus CAG-269. The sequence continues at coordinate 6,332 of CAKPKZ010000019.1, forward strand.
TGCGACATATATATACTCAATAGATGTATTTATGTTGGCGCTAATGAGTAGTTGTATTGGGACATATTTTTGTATTAAATATAAGAATAGAAATATATTAGCAGTTATTTTTTTAGCTATTTCTTTAGCTTTATATCAGAGTTATTGGCAAGTCGCCATTTTGATTCTTATGTTTAGTTTGATTCAGGATATTTTACAAAATATTAAATTTAAGGATATTTTGAGAAAAGCGTTTAGGTATATATTGGTATTAATTTTTAGTATTTTAGTTTATTATATTTTTATTGGAATATTTCAAAAAATTTATGGTGTATCTGGGGTAAATTCTTATAATAGTATTCCATCAATTTCAACATATTTGAATATTAATGATGATATTCTTTTAATAAAAGGTGCTTATAAAGAATTTTTTCGATACTATATACATCCTTCAATATATGCAGAAAGATTGATTTCGGTATTATCATTTATTTGCTTTTTTGTCAATGGGGGAGTAATTTTAATTAATCTAATTAAAAATAAAATTAATTTTCAAAATGTTATAATACTGGTAATCATTACTTTATTATTACCTTTAGGTGGAAATATAATATATGTAATTACTCGTGGTATGGAACATGGTTTAATGTTATATTCTCTTTTTATTCCTTATGTATTTTGTATTTCTGTGTTTGAAAATAATAAAATCAAGTTTGCTCGAAATAAAAAAATAATGTATTGTTTGATAAATACAGTAACAATGTGTGCTTTAATTTTTAATGGTGTAATTTATTCTAATCAAATATATATGAAGAAGCATGTTGAATACTCTTATACCTATGCCACTTTGAATAGAGTAATATATAAAATTGAAGAAGTTAATGATTATGTTCCTAAAGTTTCTCAAGTAATGTTTATTGGAGATTTAGAAAATTCTAGTATATCTGCTAAAAATAATTATTTTAATTATAAAGATGTAGGATTATCTGGAAATTTCGCTGTTACATATTTGGATACTTATAGAACATTTATTAATAATATTATGGGATACCCTATGAATATTATTACCGATGAAAAGCTAATTAGTAATTTTTCAAAACGATCAATTATAAAGGAGTTACCTGCATTTCCTGCTAAAGATTGTATTACTGTTATAGATGATATCATTGTTGTTAAGTTGTCAGAAGTAGAGGAGTAGTTGTTAAAATTCAATGATTTTGATAATGTTATTGGTTACAATTTTTTTTAGATATTTATTATCGTGTTTCAAATTTGCAAAAGTTTATGAAATTGGTTGTAATAGTCTTTAGTATTTTTATGATTTCTTGACTGTATTTGTAAATGAATGTTATAATTATATTGTATATTTCATAGAAGAGGTGAATGTTTTGTTTGAATTGATAAAAAAAATATTTGGAACTCATAGTGTTGATCAAGAAAATATTAATTTAATTAGAAACAGTAAGTATTTTGATGAAGATTACTATAAAAGAGAAAATCCAAACATTAACGGGGATGCTTGCCGTCATTATTATTATTATGGTTGGAAAGAAGGGAGATCTCCTAGTTATGAATTTTCTAATAATTTTTATTTAAGAAATTACAAGGATGTAGAAGATGCAGGAATAAATCCACTTCTTCATTATTTAAAATTTGGAAAAGCTGAGAATAGGGTGATTGAAAAAGATAACGGACTTAGTTTAAAAAAAGTTTATGAAGAAATTTATGACTGCCCATACTTTTATAAAACTTATGTTTATGATAGCCATATTAAAAGAATTAATCTATTTTTTGATGAAATTGATAATCAAGTTTTTGGGATGAGTTTGCTATTTCAATTTATTTTGAAATATTGTAAGAATGATGGTTATCAATTAAGAATTATTTATCACACAGCTGATTTTGAAGTTTTAAAAGAATTTCTTCAAAAAAATAATTTACAAATACCAGAAGATACCGTTTTCTTAAATTTAAAAAGTTCTAATTATTTAGAGATAGGACTAGAAGAAAAATATATTTGTACTTCTTGGAAGAATGCTAGAGCGTTACTTAATACAGCAAGTATGAATAGTAATATTTATTTTTATGTAAATCATTTGGATAATTTAGGAGATGAAATTTTTTATCAAGTATCCAATATTTGTTGTAATGAAAAAGTAATTTGCTTAGTAGATGATAAAAAAATACTTCAACACCTAAAATTTTGTCAACTAAAATTTAAAACCAACTCTCATAAATTAAAAATAAATGAATTAAATCAACTTTATTGTAATTTTAACGATATGTTTATTGTCGGAGTTGAACTTTTAAATGAAGCTTTTTTAAATGGGGTACTTAATCCAGAAGAATGGATGGTAAATATTGTTGATTGTGACAATGATTTTAAATTTCACTTCGATACAAATGTTAGAATAAGGAAAGTATCCAAAATAGAGAGCCATGCTAATTTTGTCTTTCAACTATCTTATTTAAGAGAAAAAAATACTTATGAAGTACCAGCAATTATTGGTTTTGTAGAAGAATGTGATTATAAGAAAAAAGAGATTGTCGATTTGAGCCATTTAAAAGAAGAGGATATTATTAGCAATAATAATAAAATCGAAAATACAAAGATTGATAATGCTTATCATGATTTTGAAGAACGTTTAATAGAGATAAAGGAGGAGAAAAATGTATAAATTAAAATGTAATACTGAGTTTGATATACAATTAAATATACCAGATTTTTCTACCCGATATTATCAACTTTTAAATAGTAAAAAGAAGAATGTTATTTATATTAAAGATGTTTTTGACAATTCAACATTTCGCTATAGGACTTATAATGTAATGGAAGCAATGAAGAATAATTCTAAATATTTTATAACTTGCTTTTTGGTAAAAGAACTTTATAGTATATATGAATTAGTTTCTAAGATAGATTTGATTATTTTACAAAGAGCAAAATGGAGTTTTGAACTTGAAAGTTTTATTCGAATAATTAAACAAAATAAGATTCCAGTTATTTATGATATGGATGATTTAATTTATCATACAAAATATGTGCCGAAGTATTTAAATAGTGTCGGGGATTATCGGGAAGCAACTATTGATTCTTTCTTTGCTCTTGCTAAGAGATATGAGTTAATTGCTTCTATAAGTGATGGTTTTATTGTTACGACAAAAAAATTGAAAGAACGCATTGCAAATGATTTTAATAAACCAGTGTGGTTACTTTCTAATTTTTTAAATATTGAGCAAGAAAAAGAATCAAAAAAAATTTGTTCATTAAAGAAAAAAGAAAATAGAGATGATAAATTTATTATTGGTTATTTTAGTGGGTCTAATTCTCATCAACGAGATTTGGAGATTGTTGAGTCGGCCATTGTAAAGTTAATGAATAAATATAACAATATTTATTTAAAAATAGTTGGTTTTATGTCTTTGACTGAGCGGTTTGAAAAATTAAAAAAAGAAGGCCGAATTTTCATGGATAAGTTTGTTCCTTATGAAGAATTGCAATATAAAATTGGAGAAGTTGATTTAAATATTATTCCTTTACAAGAACATGAATTTAATCAATGCAAAAGTGAACTTAAGTATTTTGAAGCTAGTATTGTGGATGTTGTGAGTTGTGCCACAGATAATACTGTTTATCATGAGATTATTGAGGATGGGAAAGATGGCTTTTTGTGTACAGAAATGGATTGGTATGATAAAATAGAATATATATATTTAAATTATGAAGAAATGCAAGATGTTATTAAATGTGCTAAGAAAAAGTGTTATTTAAAATATGGAAATGAAAATCAGGAAGAAAAGATTGTAAAATTATATGATGATATCATAGAGAGTATTGGTGAAGGTAATGAAACGCGGTAATGCAATTGAAGTAAAGAATATGACAAAGGTATTTAATGTTTATTTTGATAAGGCAAATACATTGAAGGAGAAATTACTTTTTTGGAAAAGAGGAAATAAAGAAGTTAGAACTGTTTTAAAAGATATTAATGTTGAAATAAAAAAAGGTGAAACAGTTGCGTTAATTGGAACAAATGGTAGTGGAAAATCAACTTTATTAAAATTGATGACAAAAATTATTTATCCTACTAAAGGAACGGTTCAAACTAATGGAAAACTTACCTCTTTACTAGAATTAGGAGCAGGATTTCATCCTGATTTTTCGGGAAGAGAAAATATTTATTTTAATGCTTCTATTTTTGGACTTTCTAAGAAGGAAATTGATAAGAGATTAGATGATATTATTGCTTTTTCGGAATTAGAAGAATTTATTGATAATCCTGTTCGGACTTATTCTTCAGGAATGTATATGCGTCTTGCTTTTAGTGTTGCCATTAATGTTGATGCTGATATATTGCTTATTGATGAAATTTTAGCAGTAGGAGATCAACATTTTCAGGATAAATGTTTTAAAAAATTAGAAAGTTTAAGGGATAGTAATAAAACTATTGTTATTGTTACACATAGTTTAGATTCAGTTAAGAAGTTGTGTAATCGAGCCATTTGGATTAAAGATGGTATTGTTAGGGAAGATGGAAATACTAAAGATGTTATTGAAAAATACTTAAAGGAATGTCAGTAGGTGATAGGAAATGAGTTTGGTTAATGATTTAAGACATTATAGGGAGTTTTTAAAATCTAATGTAAAGAAAGATATTAGGGGGAAGTATAAGGGCTCTTTTTTGGGTGTATTATGGAGTTTTATTAATCCTTTATTATCTGTTTTGGTTTATGCTATTGTTTTTCCATATATTATGAGAATTAAGGTAGAGAATTATTTGATTTATTTGATTACAGGAATTATTCCTTGGACTTTTTTTACTAGTTCAATTAATATGGGACTTATTTCTGTTTTAAGTAATGCTGATATTATTAAAAAAGTTTATTTTCCTAGGATTATTTTACCAATTTCGACGGTAACTAGTTGTTTAGTTAATTTTTTAATTTCTTGTTTAATTATTGTTTTATTTTGTTTAGGTAGTGGACTTGGGATTAGTTTTCAAATTTTATGGTTGCCTTTAATTGCTCTTATTCAATATGTTATGTTACTAGGTTTTACTTTTATTTTAAGTGCAATAGAGATGTATATGAGAGATATTGAACATATTGTTAATTTTATTTTGAGTATGGCTTTTTATGTAACACCCATTCTTTATACCCCAGATATTTTTCCTGAGAAGTTAGCATGGGTTTTAAAAGTTAATCCAATGGCTTATTTAGTTAATGCTTATAGAAGTATTTTCTTTTATCAAAAGATGCCTGATTTGATAGGGATTGGAGTGGTAAGTATTTTTAGTATTTTTCTTTTTGTGATTGGTTATTTAATTTTTGAAAAATTACAAAAAGGTTTTGCAGAAGAAGTGTAGGTGAATCTATGAAGAAGTGTTTTGAATTATCTTCTTGTTATATTAATGGGGTTAGAAATGCGAAATTAGAATTAAAGGGACAATGTAGGGCAAAAAGTAAAATAAAAATATTTATTGATGGTGTAGAGAAAAAGTATGAAAATAGAATTATTTTAGATAAAGAATATGTTGTAAATAGGATAAAAGGAATAAAAAATGATGATTTTGATATTTATGTTTCTTTAGAAAAAAAAGATAAAATTGTGGAAGTTTATTATGAGCAAGAAGTTTTTTTGAAAAAAAATGTTTCTTTATTTTCAAGAATTTCTTTTCGTATTTGTGTAGGTGGTAAGAAGTTTTTTTCTAAATTAAAAAGATTACCTAAAATTATAGTAAAAACTATTTGTTTAATGTGGCAGAGGCATCATTTTTTGGTTCCACCTAGAATGATAAAGCAATATCTTCATTCATTTTCTAATAATATGGAAAATAAAAATGTTGATGAATTGTTTTATAATCCTTTAGTAGATAATGATTATCGAAAGTGGTTAGAGGAAAATGAAGAAAAGGTTATTTATCAAAAGTTTGACTATCAGCCTTTAATTAGTATTGTTATTCCTGTTTATAATGCACCAAGGAAATTATTGGAAGAATGTTTGGATAGTATTCTAGGGCAAAGTTATGAGCATTTTGAAATTTGTCTTAGTGATGATTGTTCTACTAAGAAAGAGACTTTGGAAGTATTAAAAGAATATGAAAAAAAATATCCTAAGATTCGTGTTATTTATCGAAAAAAGAATGGTCATATCAGTGAGGCTACTAATAGTGCTTTAACGCTTGCCAAAGGAGAATTTGTTGGGTTAGTGGATAATGATGATGTTTTAGATAAAGATGCTTTGTATTATATGGTTAAAAAATTGAATGAAGAGTCTGATTTAGATTTGATTTATAGTGATGAAGATAAATTAGATTATGATGGAAAGAGATGTTTTCCTCACTTTAAGCCTAATTTTTCTTTAGATACGTTTCTTTCTTCTAATTATTTTTGTCATTTTACAGTGATTAGAAAAAGTTTAATTGATGAATTAAAAGGGTTTCGCGGAGAGTATAATGGAGCACAAGATTATGATTTGTTTTTAAGAGTAATTGATAAGACTAGGAAGATAGGTCATGTTGATAAAATTCTTTATCATTGGCGAATGACTGAAGGGTCTACTTCTAGTGGAGGCAGTCATAAAAACTATGCTTATGATGCTGGAAAGAGAGCACTTGAAGATTATTTTAAAAGAAATAAAATAAAGGCTAATGTTCATTTAATTGGTAGTCCTGAGATGTATAGAGTTGAATATTTGTATCAAAAGGAACCTAAGATTAGTATTATTATTCCGACTAAAGATAAAGCTAGTGTATTAGATACTTGTTTAAAATCGATTTATGAAAAGACAAAGTATTCCAATTATGAGGTTATTGTTGTGGATAATAATAGTTCTTTAAAAGAAACTTTTGATTTATTTGATATCTATAAAGAAAAATATGATAATTTTAAGGTTTTAAGGTTAGAGTGTGAATTTAATTATTCTTATTTAAATAATGAGGCAGTAAAGATTGCAAGTGGAGAGTATATTGTTCTTCTTAATAATGATACAGAAGTGATAAGTCCTTTGTGGCTTCATGATATGGTTGGCTATGCTAGTCAGAAACATATTGGTTGTGTTGGTGCTAAATTACTGTATCCTAATCAAACCGTTCAGCATGCGGGTGTAGTAATTGGTGTTGGAGGTATTGCTATGCATGCAAATGTTTCTACTGGAAGAAATCAATATGGCTATTTTGGTAGATTAGTTTCTGTTTATGATTGGTCTTGTGTGACTGCTGCTTGTTTGATGGTCAAAAAAGAAAAATACTTAGAGGTATTGGGTCTAGATGAAAAATTAAAGGTTGCTTATAATGATGTTGATTTTAATTTAAAATTATTGAAAAATGGATATAATAATGTTGTTCTTCCTCATGTAGAGTTATTTCATTATGAGTCTTTATCTAGAGGAAATGATATGAGAGATGATCAAATAAAAAGATTTAAGGAAGAAACGGATTATATGTGTGATAAATGGAAGGAAAAGTTATTATCTGATCCATTCTATAATGATAATATGAGTTATGGATATGCTTTTAGGTTAGATAAGAAAAGTGAGGAGTAGAGCTATGGAGTGGTTAGAGCGTTGGAAAAATTACTTATTAAAATGTTGGAAAAAGTTGTTTTGTTACTTATTAATATTTCTTGGCATTTTGCTATTTGTAGTTGTTTTAATTGTCAAACCTCAAAAAACAAATAACGTTTATTTATATGACAATACTATTGAATCAGAGAAGAAAACAGCTACTTTTCCGATAGTACAACATATAAAGGTAAGTGAAGATAATGTTTATGGCATGTTTTTATATTTTGGGAGTGATGATATTAATCAGTATCCTTATAAGGTAACTTTGAAAGATATTGAAGGGAAAAAATATTTTAAACATGATTTTAACTTAGATTATGAGTCAAACATTGTGTATATGCAATTTCCTTTAATCAAAGAATCTAAAGGTAAGGAATTTATTATTACTATAGATTGCAGTGAATGTGATAATGTTCAATTAGGATATAGAGATAGTAAAGAAAAAACTAATTATATCGAAAATAATGATAAGGTGTTAGGGATATCTTTTAATTATTATGTAGAAAACCATAGTTTTAATTGGTATTCTATATTGTCTATTGTAATTGGTTTAATTTTATTGCCTTTAGCTAAGGAGGAAAATCATGAAAAATAATTTAAAAAAATTATTAAAATGTATTATTGCTATGTCTATTATTTTGATGCTAAGTATTTTTATTGAATCTTTTGGCTTTAATTTTAAAAAATTTACATTGCCTAAAGAAGAGAAGGGATTAACTAAGGTTGTAGATTATAAAATATCTAATGCTGGTAATGATAAAAAAAGTATTGATATTAAATTGTCTAAAAAATATGTAAATAAACTAGTAGTAAAATATTCAGCTTCAAAAGATGTACCAGTTACTATTAGATATACAGAATTGGATTATTATAAGAAAGATAAAGTTACTGAGTTAAATGATTGTTTTGATAATGAGACTGATGAATTAGTTGATAATATTAAAAATAATGTTAAGGAAATTCATATTTTATATGATAAAAAATATAATCTTGATTTGAAGGAAATATCATTGGATAATAGATTTCAGTTGAATTGGTTTAGAATATTTTATATTTTTTCTTTTATTTCTATTTTTTGTTTATTATACAAATTTTTCAAAAAAGGTTTTCAAACAAAAGAAATACATAAGTATTTTATTTGTGTTGCAATGTTATTGGGAGTTACTTCCATAATTCTTCAACCTTCTGCTACTTATTATTCATGGGATGATCAAATTCATTTTAAAAATATGCTTGAATTAAAAAGTGGAAATATTAGTTGGAATATTGGTGAATTTTCAATGATTGATGCTACTCCGATTGGTAGAGATTCGATAGATTCTATAGAAGAACAATTCAATCAAATGAGATATTTAAATCAAAATAAAAATAGCAAATATCAAAGTACTGGAAGTAGATTTATTACTTATAATAAAATTGCATATATTCCTTCTGCAATTGGTTACTATTTTTCTAAATTTTTAGGTTTTCCTTTTTCAGTTTGTTTTAAAATGGGAAAAATAACTAATTTATTAGCTTTTGTATTGATTATGGCATATGCAATTAAAATTAGTAAATTAGGAAAAAGATTATTATGTGTTATAGGTCTTATGCCAATTTCTTTATTTTTATCTTCACAATATTCTTATGATCCAGCTGTTATATCAGGGATTACGTTAGCATTGGTAATTTTAATGAATTGGTTTGTTGATAAAGATTCAAAAGTAGATTTTAAATCAATGTTATTATTTATTATTTCAATTTTATATGGTTCATTCCCAAAAGCGGTGTACATTCCCTTTATTTTATTATTTTTATTTGTTCCAAAAGATAGATTTAATAGTGATAAAGAAAGAATTATTTTGAAAGTAGGTATTATTTTAATTTTTCTATTAATTTTATATACTTTTGTTTCACCTGCTACACTTTCTAATCCGGTTGGTGATGAAAGAGGAGGAGACACTAGTGTTAGTTCTCAAATTAAGTTAATTATTTCATATCCTTTAGGATATATTAAAGTTTTAAAGGATACACTGGTTAATGAATTTTTAGGAAAGATTTTTGGAAATACAGGAGGAATTTTTGCTTATATTGGTTATTTTACCTCTAATTGCTCCTATATTATTTTATTTACTTTACTATTTGTAGGCTTTACTGATACAGAAAATAATTGTTTGAAAAAGTATCATAGAGTTTTGCTTTTTGTTGCTTTATTAGGAATCATTTTGTTGATATGGACTGCATTGTATTTATCATTTACTCCAGTTGGTTTTAATACTATCAATGGTGTTCAACCTAGGTATTTTATACCATTTATATTTCCGTTAATGATATGTATTCAATCAAAGGATATTCAAAATAAAATTAATGAAAGAAAATATAATAGTATAATCTTTGTTGTTATGTCATTTGCTGTATTATTATCAATTTTTGAATTGATTTTAAAATCATATTGTTATTAGAGTGGGGTGTTTTAATGAAAAAATATATTTATCAATTTATTCACTTTAGTTTTTTAGTTATATTTTTGTTCGTTAATTTTGTTATTTTATTTAATCATGTTAAAATTAATGTAACACTTTCTTTCTTATTTAATAATAATATATTAATTTTGTTTGGTGGATTAATTCTAATTATTTTAATTTTTCTTTTACAAAAAATGAAAATTAAACTATCTGATAAAGATCTTTTGATTATTTTATCTTTGATTTTATTTGTGTTTGAGTTATTTGTTACCACAAATGCTCTTTTTAGAAGTGGCTGGGATGTTGGTATGATATATGATGCGGCTTATTCAAACGTTTTTGACAAGTATCCTAAAATAAGGTTTGATGCTTCTAAATCATATTTTGAAGCTTATCCAAATAATATATTATTGCTGTTGTATGAGATGTTTTTTGCTTTTATTACTAGGAGTATTAGTAAAGGTCCAAAAACCTTGAGCTTTATTTTAGTTTTTAATAATTGCCTTATTTTTACGATTGTAGGAGTGATGGTGTATTTGTGCACTAAGAAAATTGTAAATAATCGTAAAATGGCATTTCTTTCATGGATAATATATGCAATATTAATTGGGACATCTTCATGGTTTTTGGTTCCATATTCTGATTCGATTGGATTATTATTTCCAATGCTAATACTTTTTGTTTATTTGTATTTTAATAAAAAAATATATTTTAAAATATTTTTATTATCATTAATATCATTTATTGGTTATCAGATTAAACCACAAATTTTAATAATATTTATTTCTATTATTGGATTTGAATTTTTGGATTTTTTTGATAAAAAATTATCAAAAGATTCTTTAGTTAAATTAGGGAAAAAATTAGTTATAGTAATTTTGACTTATCTTTTAGTAACAATGCCAATTTCATATATAAAAAATGATGTTATGAAACTGGATTCCAATAAGAAAATAGGATTAACCCATTTTTTGATGATGGGATTAAATGAGGAGACAAATGGGGTTTGGAGTGGAAGTGATGTTTCTTTTTCAGCATCTTTTGCAAATAGGGAATTACGAACAAAAAATAATTTGGAAGAATGTAAAAGAAGATTAAATGATCTAAAGTTTTCGGGAACGGTAAAACATTTAAGAAATAAGATTTTAGTTAATTTTAATGATGGAACATTTTTCTTTGGAGAAGAAGGGAGCTTTTACGTTTCATACTATTGGAATGAATTTAGAATGAATCGTTTTGTTACTGATTTTGCTTATTCTACAGGAAAGTATTATATTTATGTTTCTTCTATTAGGCATGCCGTATGGTTGTTTATTTTGTTGTTGTTATTATTTTGTTATAGTAAGAAAAATAATAGAGAAATTTCGGTTATTCAACTTTCTTTAATTGGTTTGTTTTTATTTGAAATTTTATTTGAGGCACGTTCTAGGTATTTGTT
>CAKPKZ010000020.1 GCA_934167435.1 uncultured Clostridia bacterium
CCAAAATTTAGTAAATTATTCCTTTTATGAAGCTTTTTTACTTCTTAATTTTGAAGCATACTTAATAGTTATTTCATTAACTTCACCAGAAGAAATTCTTGCTATTTCTTCTAATACTTCTTGTTCTTTTAATAGTTTTATTGATGTATTGGTTCTGTTATTTATTATATTTTTACTTATATAATAATTATAATCAGCTACTGCTGCTATGTTTGGTAAATGAGATATGCATAAAACTTGATGCAAGTTTGAAATTGCTGATAATTTTTCTGCAACAGCATTTGCTGCATTTCCACTAATTCCTGTGTCTATTTCGTCAAATATCATAACTGGTATTTTGTCTGTATCTGATAGCACTTTTTTTATTGCTAACATTACTCTAGACATTTCTCCTCCAGATGCAATTTTTATTAATTCTTTTTCATCTTCACCTAGGTTAGTTGAAATTAAAAATTTTACTATGTCTTTTCCGTCTTTATTAAATTCTTGTTGTCCTTCTACTTTTATATTAATTAATGCATTTTTCATTTCTAAATCTTTTAATTCATTGTTAATTTTTTTGCTTAATTCTTTTGCATTTTTAACTCTAATTATACTTATACTATTTGCTAATTCTTCCATTTCATCTTCTATTTGTTTTAATTCTTTTTTTAATTTATTATTATATTCTTCTAAATTATTAATGCGTTCTATTTCTTCGTTTATTTTGTTTTTATAATTTAAAATTTCTTCTATTGTATTTCCATACTTTCTTTTTAAAGAGTATATAAAATCTAGTCTTTGTTCTATTTCATTTCTTTCGTTTGCATCAAAATCTATTTCTTCTTTATATTGGTTTATATCTCTAGCTAGTTCTTGTAATTCGTAATATATATTTTTTAAATTGGTAGATACTTTTTCATATTTTTCATCTATATTTTCTATTTTTCCTAATGATTTAATTGCAAAGCTTAAACTGTCTATGCTATTTGTTGATATTGCTTCATCTACTTGAGTTAAATTACTAGATATTTTTTCTGAATTAACAATTATTTTTCTTTTTTCTTCTAATTCTAAGTCTTCATTAATTTTAAGATTCGCTTGTTCTATTTCATTTAATTGATATTTTAATAAGTCTAATTTTCTTTCTTTTTCTTTATCGTCTCCTAAATTTGCTTTTAGTTCATTTTTTATTTCGCTTCTTTTTTTATATTTGTTATTGTATTGTTGTTTTAAATTTTTTATTTCTTCTCCTATATAAGAATCTAAATATGTTAAATGTGTTTTGCTATCTAATAATTCCTGGTTATCATTTTGTCCGTGAATTTCTATATATTTTTTCATAAAGTCTTTTAGTTCATTTACAGTTACCATTCTTCCGTTTATTTTACACATATTTCTTCCATTTATAGATATTTCTCTTGATACAATTATATTTCCTTCAATGGCATCTGGACTGTTTGGTTCATATATGCATAGTTCTATAAATGATGTATTTTCGCCTTTTCTAATCATTTCTTTTGAAAATCTTCCGCCAGAAATAATTTGAATAGAGTCTATTATTAAGGTTTTTCCTGCTCCAGTTTCTCCTGTTAGTACATTTAAACCTTTATTTAAATTTATACTTAATTCTTCTATAATTCCTATATTTTTTATATGTAATGTTGTTATCATTTAGCACCTCCAAAATAAATGTTCGTTTAAATTGTACACACAAAACAAATTTTTGTCAATAGTTTTTACAAAATTTTATTCGCTATTCTTAAAAAGTTTTTACTTGTTATTTTTTCTATTTCTTCTTTGCTATATCCATATTTATTTAATTCATTTATTAATAATTGTATATCTTTTACACCTTTTATATCATCCAATTTATCTTCTTCTTCTACACCGTCAAAATCACTTCCTATGGCAATATAATCTATCCCCACTAAACTTGCAATGTAGTTAATATGCTTTACTAGATCTGTTGCGGTTGCTTTTTTATTATTTGTTAAAAATGGCTTACAAAAACATATTCCTATAACACCTTCACGTTTTGCAATTTGTTTTATTTGGTCATCACTTAAGTTTCTTCTATGATTACATATAGCCTCTACACATGAATGACTTGCTATTAATGGTTTTTGGGTATTTAAAAGTGTATCATAAAAACTTTTTTTGGACATATGAGATACATCTATAATTATATTTTTTTCTTCTAGTGTTTTTACATATTTTTTTCCTAGTTGGGTTAATCCTGTATCATTATTAGTCATTGCCCCTGAAGCTAGCTCGTTATCTTCATTCCAAACTACTCCCATCATTCTAACTGCTTTATTATATAAAATGTCTATATTTTTTAAATTAGATGAAATTGCACTACCATTTTCAATTGTTAATATTACCCCTGTTTTTGATTGTAATTGCTTGCTTGTAAAATCCTGCTTGTTTTTTATTATAAATATTTTATCTTTTTCTTCTTCATATAAATTATAAAAGTTGTTAATTATACTAATTGCTCTATTAAATCCTTCATTTTTCACATTATATTTAGGATTTACAAAAGTGCCTAAAGCTTGAATATATGGAATTTTTTTTGCCGTATCATTTAAATTTACTGAAAGTTTATTGTCTGTAAGTTTTAAATTTTCATCTTTAGCTCTTTGAATTGTATCTGAATGTAAATCAATTATCATATTTTCCTCCTAAAATATAGAATTTTGCTTTTTATATTTTATGAATTCTATTTTTTATTTATACAAATTCATAGTTTATTAAAATATAACTTAGTATATATTATAAAATTTAGTTAATAATACTTTTAGGTGGTGATATTTAATATGACAAGTAAAGAACTTTTATATGTAGAAGATGCTTTAGGACATGAGGCATTTATGAAATCATGTAGCCAAAAAACTTCTACAAAATTAACAGATCCTTCTCTTTCTTCTTATATTGCAGAGTTGGAACAAAAACATACAGAAATTTTTAACAAATTTTTAAATTTATTATAGGAGGTTATTATGGAAGATAAAGATTTAATGGAAAAAGAACTACTCATAATAAAAGGAGTTTGTGACTTATATCTTCATGGTACTATTGAATCAACAACTTTAGAAGTTCATAATACTTTTAAAGATGCTTTAAATGAGTCTTTAGACATTCAAAATAAAATTTATAATTTGATGTCAGAAAAAGGTTGGTATAAAACTACTACTGTAGAGCAACAAAAAATTGATACTGTTAAGCAAAAATTTGCTTCTAACTAAAAAATTCCTCTATAAATAGAGGAGTTTTTTATATTATTACCTTTTACCTGTCATTTTTTTTTAATATTTTTATAGTTGTTGGCCTTCCACATAATTTTCTTTTTGTATTTCTTTTTGATCATTTCCTAAAAAATTATAATTTAGTAATGATTCTTTTATAGCATGGTATACTAATCTATATATTTCTTCTTCGTCTTTAAACCTTACATCCATCTTTGTTGGATGTACATTTACATCATACAAATTAGCTGGAATTTCTAAATTTAAAATACAAAAACCGTATTTTCCAATTCCAACCCCACCTTTAAAAGCCTGGTCTACACTATTTGCTAAAATACTGTTTTTTATGTTTCTTTTATTTAAAAATATTATTTGTCCATTTCTGTTATCCCTTGAAACAAGAGTATTCCCTATAACTCCTGTTACTTTCATATTGTTATATTTATAATCTACTTTTATAATATTTTCTTGTATCTGTTTTCCATATAATATATAAATTATATCTTCTATTTTTCCATTTCCTGTAGATTTAAAAACCTGCTTACCATCTATATACAATCCAAACGATATATTTGTATTTGCTAAAGCTGCTTTTTGTACCCAATTTTTTATGTATTTACTTTCTGTAGCATCTTGCTTTAAAAATTTGTATCTAACTGGTGTATTAAAAAATAATTTTTCAACAATTATGCTAGTTCCTGTTGACATGGCACATTCTTCTTTTTCTTGTATTTCTCCAGCTTTTGCTGTAATTTTTGTTCCGGACAACATATTTTTTGTTTTAGAAGCAAGAATAAGTTTAGAAATAGAAGCAATACTTGCCATTGCTTCTCCTCTAAACCCCATAGTATAATTATTTTCTAAATCTTCAATATTTTTAATTTTACTTGTAGCATGGCGTTCTAAGGAAAGGAACATATCGTCTTGTTCCATTCCTTTGCCATTATCTACAACTTTTATAAATGTTTTTCCGCCATTTTTTATTTCTATTGTTATTTTGTTTGCTCCTGCATCAATTGAATTTTCTACTAACTCTTTCACAACATTTGCTGGTCTTTCAATAACTTCTCCTGCTGCAATTTTATTAATAGTTAAATCATCTAATAATACAATATTTCCCATTATTCATTTCCTTTTAAACTTGTTACCATATCTATTTTTTTAACTTTTTTTGCTAACATATGTGATGAAATAAATGATACTACTAATGTTCCTACTGTTGCGAAAATGTATGAAAGTACTTTAATATATGCATGCATATCATAATTTTCTGCTAAAGCTGCTTTAAATATATAATTTGTCATAAAATATCCTAATGGTAATCCAATTATAATTGAAACTATCGTTATCCAGTTATTTTGTTTAATAAATATTTTCTTTATTTTTCTATCTTTAAATCCTAAAACTTTTAATGTAGCAAATTGATATTGTTTTTCTGTAAATGATAATATACCTAGATTATAAATAATTACACTTCCAAGTATAGCAGCTACTACAATTAATAATATAATCATAGCTTGCATTGTCTTTAACATATTGCTCAAACCTTCTTTTAAAGCTTCTTTATTTTGTATTAATTCTACACCATCAATTTCTTTTATTTCACTTAAATTTTCGTTTGTATATACATTATCTGCTTTATATTCTATTCCAAGTGATTCTAGGTACTTTCTTGTCATTTTAACATTTTGATTTTGTGGATCACGATCCATTCCTACAATTTCGCTTTCATAATATGTGTCACTTCCATATATATGCCATGTAAGTTTATCTCCTATTTTATAACCTTTATTTTCAGCAAGTTTTTGTGTTACATATATTCCATTATCTTTTAATGTAATATATTCTTTTTCCTTTGAAGTAAATCTTACATAATCTTTTGCATCTGTAACAAAGATGTTATTTGCTTCTCTTTTATCTCCATTTTTTATTTCAATTCCTAAAGTTTGTGATGTTGCATTACCATATTTTGAAGTTATTTCGTTAAATTGTTCGCTAGAATATTCTTCTTTTAATGATAGTTTGTAATTAAAATTATATAAATCATCAAATTGCCAATCTATAAAATTATGTAATGAATCAAACATTCCAAATGCACATACTAAAATCATTGTACATCCAACTATTCCAACTATTCCCATTAGTGTTCTTGTTTTATTTCTTAAAATATCTCTAAGATTCCACTTACTTGCAAATTTCATATTTTTAAATATTCCTTTTGAAGTAATATCCAAACTTTTGCTTTTAACTTTTGGCATTTTTTCTCTTAATGTTTCTGCTGGTGATTCTTTTAATTCACTTCTACATGTTAAATATGTTATTATTGATATTATTAAAACAACTATTGCTGCAACTAGGAAACTGCTACTGTCTACTGCGGCTTTTCCGTTTGGAACTTCGAAATAACTCATTTCCATTCCTATAAATATATTTCCTATTAGTAATGGTGCTGCAATTAAACCGATTATTGCTGAAATTAATGATATCCAAAATCCATACCCTACATAATGCATTGTTATTTTTCTTTTCTTAAATCCAAGTGCTTTTAATGTTCCAATTTGAATTCTTTGTTTTTTTACAACTCTTGTCATTGTTGTAATAACTGACAAAATTGCAATACATAAGAATAGTCCTGAGAATATTCCTACATATGTTTCCCCTTCTTCTATTTCTCCTTGATATACAGAATATGAAGGTGAATCTTTTATGTCAGATACAGCAATTGCTGATTCTACATTGTTTTCTATATTTGCTTTTACACTGTCTTTATTTTCTTCTCCATTTACATCAACCATAATATAATTAAATATTAAATAGTCTTTGTAATTAAAGTCCTTTACATACATATCGAATATTGCTTCATCTATTACATTCATTTTTTTCATAACATTTTTCTTAATATAATGTTCTGGAAATTCATTTATTGAAAGATATGCAAAGCCATAGTCTTCATGGTTTGGGAATAATTCTGATTCATCTTTTACGTCATATACATGATCTGGCACATTTATAAGCCCGACTATTTTTTCTTCTAATGTTTCTCCGTCATATTTTATTTTTATTGTGTCTCCGACTTTTAAATTGTTATTTTTAGCATAAAAATTGTCAAGCCATACTCCAGATTTATTTACGTCAAAACCTTCACCTTCTATAACATAAAATTTTGATATTTTATTTGATTCTATAAAGTTTAATTGCAAAAATCTGTCTTTTTCATGTTCCATTGTTCCTGTAATTGTTAGTTTGCGTTCTGCTTCATTTACATTTTCCATATTTTTTATTTTTTCTAAGTCATCTTTGCTAAAATTGTTTCCAACTACATTTAAATCTTCTAAATTATTTTCTCTATAAAATACTTCTGCTGAATTGGCCATTCCATCCATATAAGAACGAACCCCACCATATACTAAAACTCCTAAAAATACCATTAAGAAGATTGCTATGAATTGAGATTTATTTAGCTTGATGTCTCTAAACATTTTTTTCTTTAATTTACTCATTTTAGTCTCCTTTTACCATTTTACTTCTTCTATTTTTTTAGGGTTTTCATTTGCAGTTACACTTTCTATTTTTCCGTTTTTTACATGTATTACAGTGTCTGCTATTTCTGCAAATAAACTATTGTGTGTTACTATTATTACTGTATTTGCACCATTGTTTTTGTCACATTGTTTTCTTAATAATTTTAGTACATCAACTCCTGTTTTTGAATCTAACGCACCTGTTGGTTCGTCACATAATAAAAGTTTTGGATCTTTTGCAATTGCTCTTGCAATTGATACTCTTTGTTGTTCTCCTCCAGATAATTGGTTTGGAAATTTATTCATGTGTTTTTCTAATCCTACTGCTTTTATTGCTTCTTTGCTGTCTGATCCATTTTTTACAATTTCTTTTACTAAATCAACATTTTCTAATACTGTTAATGTTGGTAATATATTGTAAAATTGAAATATAAATCCTATATTTTCTGCTCTGTACTCACTTAATTTAGAATCATTATATTTTGATATTTCTTCTCCATCTATTTTAATACTTCCTTTTGTAGGTGAGTCCATACCTCCAATTAAATTTAATAATGTTGATTTTCCTGCTCCTGATGGTCCAAGTATTACCACAAATTCTCCTTTGTTTATAGACAAGTCAATATTGTCTAATGCTTTGAATTCTTTTTCTCCTATTTTGTAAGTTTTGCTTACTTTTTTTAATTCTACTATTTTTTCCATAATTCCTCCTTACATGAAATTTGTTTCACATTTCTGTAATATTATAATCATTATTATTTAAAAAGTCAATAGAATATGAAACTTTTTTCATGTTCTTGACTTTTTTTTATTTTGTGTTTATAATATTTTTAAATTCTTATTAATTTTGGAGGATTTATGAGTAATAGCAATATTAGAGAACCAATTCAAAAACGTTCTATTGAAAAAAAAGAAAAAATTATAAAGGCGGGTTTCGACCTTATATGTAAAAAAGGGTATTACAATACCAATACAGCTCAAATAGCAAAAGCTGCTGGAGTATCTACAGGTATTGTTTATAATTATTTTAAAGATAAACACGATATTTTATTAGAAGGTATAAAAAAATATTCAAATGACATATTTTACCCTATGTTAAATGTGCCTTATAATAAAATTGATAAACAAAATTTAGATAAATTATTAAATAAAATGATAATTCGCTTTATTGAAAATCACAAATTATCACAATCAGCTCACGAAGAAATAATGGCTATGACTCATTCAGATAAAGAAATAGCTAATTTTTTCCATCAGCATGAATTAGAAATGACCACAACAGTTACTAACCTATTAATTGAAAATGGATTTTCTTCTAGTAATTTAGAAGAAAAAGTTCATATATCTATTGGCTTAATAGATAATTTATGCCACGAAATTGTTTACCATAAACATAGTAATATGGATTATGATAAAATGATTGAAATTGTTATAAACACAATAATAGATTTACTTTCAAAATAAAAAAGTTTTAGATTAAATCCTAAAACTTTTTTATTTTTATTTCTTTATTATATCTTTTATAACTTCTCCCGCAGCAATTAACCCTGCAACTGACGGAACAAATGATATACTTGCTGGAACCCTACTTCCATCTTCTCTTTTTATTGGTTGTTCTTTAGAATAAACTACTTTTAATTTGTTTATATTTCTATTTTTTAACTCTTTTCTCATAACTTTAGCTAGTGGACATGTATTTGTTTTGTATATATCAGTCACCTCAAACTTAGTTGGATCTAGTTTGTTTCCAGCTCCCATACAAGATATTATTGGTATTTGTAGTCGGTTTGCTCTAACTACTAATTCTATTTTTGCAGTTACAGTATCTATAGCATCAACAACATAATCTATTGTATTATCTAAAATTCCTTCGCTTTCTGGCATAAAAAATTCTTGATAAGTTTGAATTTTTGCATCTGGATTTATTTCTAGCATTCTTTGCTTAGCAACTTCAACTTTAGGTTGTCCTATTGTTTTGTTTGTTGCTATTATTTGTCTATTTATATTTGTTACATCTACTACATCTTTATCTACTAATATAAAATTAGAAACTCCTGCTCTTATTAATGCTTCAACTACAAAAGATCCTACACCACCAATTCCAAAAATTGCGACTTTTGCTTTTTGTAATTTTTCTATTCCTTCTTTTCCAATTAATAATTCAGTTCTTGAAAACATATTTTGCATATCTATCCCCTATTTAACCTATTGTTATTAATTCATTATTTTTTAAGCTGTTTTGAACATCTATTACTCTTTGATTTGATGAGCCTCTCCAATCTAAAGATGGGTTATGTAGTTCATCAACATACTGACCATCTACTAAAACATCTAAATATTTAACTACTTCTTTATCTTTTAAATCTCTGTCAAATTTAAATCCTGACCAAGCCCATAAATTTTTATTAGGAAATTTTTCTTTAAATGCTTTAGCTAATTTAGTTGTTCCTTCTATGTTTATAGCGTTCATCGGTTCTCCACCTAATATAGATAGTCCTTCTATATTATCATTTTCACATAATTCTAAAACTCTATTTATAGTTTCTTGTGTAAATTCTTTTCCACCATTGAAATCATGTGTTTCTTTATTAAAACAGTTTTTACAATTAAATGTACACCCTTGCATAAATATTGATACTCTAACTCCTGGTCCGTCTGAAATATCCATTTTTCTTATTTTATTATATCTCATTTAATATTTCACCTCTTATTATTCATCATCTTTATTATCAATGTGAAGAACTCTTTCTTTTATTTCTTGTGTTCTTCCTTTATTCCAAAAATTACTTCCAATATATCCACATGTTCTTCTAGCTACGTTTAGTGTATTATGGTCTCTATTTCCACAATTTGGACAATACCATTCTAAATTTTCATCTATTAATATTTCTCCATCAAATCCACATTTTTGGCAATAATCTGATTTTGTATTTAATTCTGCATACATAATATTGTCATAAATAAATTTGATTATTTGAATAACTACTTCTAAATTATCTTGTAAATTTGGAGTTTCTACATAAGATATAGCTCCTCCTGGGCTTAGTCTTTGGAATTCGCTTTCTAATTTTAATTTTGAAAATGCATCTATTTCTTCAAATACTGGAACATGGTATGAATTAGTTATATAGTCTCTATCTGTAATTCCTTTTATTACTCCAAATCTATCTTTTAAACATTTTGCAAATTTATATGTTGTTGATTCAATTGGGGTACCATATACACTATAGTCAATGTTTTCTTTTTCTTTCCATTCATTACATTTATCGTTTAATTTTTGCATAACTTCTATTGCAAAGTCTTTTCCTTCTCCATTATCTGTATGACTATGTCCTGTCATATATTTTACACATTCGTAAAGTCCTGCATATCCAAGTGAAATTGTTGAATATCCACCATGTAATAAATCATGTATTTTCTCGCCTTTTCCTAATCTTGCAAATGCTCCATGTTGCCATAAAATTGGTGCAACATCGCTTGTTACTTTACTTAGTCTTTCATGTCTTACTTGTAATGCTTTATGGCATAATTCAAGTCTTTCATCATATATTTTCCAGAATTTATTTATATTTTTTCCAGATGTTAATGCAACATCAACTAAATTTAATGTTACAACACCTTGGTTAAATCTACCATAATATTTTGGTTTATTTGTTTTTGGGTCTACATATGGTGTTAAGAACGAGCGACATCCCATACAAGGATAGCATTGCCCCTCTCCGTTTTTGTCAACTTTAAATTCTTTCATTTTCTTTTCAGATATATAATCTGGAACCATTCTTTTTGCTGTACATTTTGCAGCAAGTTCTGTTAAATACCAATATTTGCTATTTTTGTGTATATTGTCTTCTTCTATTACGTATAATAATTTTGGAAATGCAGGTGTAACATATACACCTTTTTCGTTTTTAAATCCTTCTATTCTTTGTTTTAAAAACTCTTCTATAACCATTGCTAATTCTTCTTTGTATTCATCTGTTTCACCTAAATACATACATACTGATAAAAATGGAGCTTGTCCGTTTGTATTTGTCATAGAATTAACTTGATAGTTAAATGTTTGAACACCATCTGCTACTTCTTTTTTAGTATCTTGTTTAGCATATTCTTCGCATTGTTTTTGTGTTAAACCTCTATTTTTATATTTTTCATAATATTTATCATAACTACTTTTTACAAATGGAGCTAAATGTGAAAGTGATACCGTTGCTCCACCATATGTTGATGATGTAACTGCCAAAATTATTTGTGTTGCTATTGTACATGCAGTTATAAATCTATGTGGCTTTTCTATCATAACACCATTCATTATTGTTCCATTTTGTAACATATCTTCTAAGTTTATAAGTTCGCAATTTGTTAATGCGTTTTGTGCAAAATAATCTGCATCGTGGAAATGTATAATACCTTCGTCATGTGCTTTTACAATGTCTTCTGGTAATAAAAATCTTCTTGTTATGTCAGTACTTGTAATTCCTGCCAAATAGTCTCTTTGTGTTGTTACTACTGTTGCATTTTTATTAGAGTTTTCATTATTCCAATATTCGCTTTCTCCTTCAATTAGTTCTTTAATTGATTGGTCTGTTGTATTGGCTTTTCTTATTAATTCTCTTGTATAACGATAAGTTATATATTTTTTTGCTAATTCATATTTTTCTAATCCCATTAGCTTTTGTTCTATTATGTCTTGTATATCTTCTACTAAAATTCTATTTTTTCTTAACTCCTCTATGTATTGTATAATTTCATTAATTTGTTCTTCAGAAGCTCTAGATTTTTTTGATACTTCTTTATTTGCTTTTTCTATTGCTATTCTTATTTTTTCAGGATTATAAGCTACTATTGTTCCATCCCTTTTTATGATTTTCATTTATACATTTCCTCCTTCATTTTTGATGTTTTTATTATATATCATCTTTATTTTTTTACTGTTGCAAAAGCAACTTTTTTTGAAAAAAATTTTTTTAAAAAAGTTTTTTAGCTTCTCTCTAGGAAAATAAATTATATTACATTTTTGTAATATAATTGTAATATTTTTGTAATATTTATCAAAATTAGTTCCCTTTTAATTTATAATAAACTTTCATTATTTTTGTTGCTTTTGCAACAGTAAATTATTTATATTAATATATAATATACTCATTAATATATGGAAGGAATTATATTTATGAAAATAATAAAAAGAGATGGTAGAGTTGTAGATTATGACAGACAAAAAATTTCAATAGCCATAGAAAAAGCAAATAAAGAAGTAAAAGAAAAACAAAAAGCATCTAAAGATACTATAAAAAGTATTATTAATTATATAGAAGATTTAAATAAAAAACGAATGCTTGTAGAAGACATTCAAGACATTATAGAACAACAATTAATGGAACTTGGAAAATATGAATTAGCAAAAAAATATATAGTATACAGATACACTCGTGCATTAGTTAGAAAGCAAAATACAACTGATCAATCAATTTTAGGCATAATAAGAAATGAAAATTCTCAACTTCCACAAACCCAATTAAATAATAATACACTTTTAGCTTCTTCTCAAAGAGATTATATAGCAAGCGAGGTTTCTAAGGATTTAACCAAAAGATTGTTACTACCAGAAAAAATAGTAAAAGCAGATGAAAAAGGAATTTTGCATTTTCATGATGCAAATTATTTTGTTCAGCCAATTTTTAATTGTTGTATTGTTAATTTAGGTGACATGTTGGACAATGGAACTGTTATAAACCAAAAGCTAATAAAAAGTCCTCAAACCTTTTTAACTGCCTGCATTGTTACAACACAAATTATAGCAACAATTTCAAGTAATCAATATGGCGGTCAATCTTTATCTTTAAAACACCTAGGCAAATATTTAAGAAAAAGCTATACTAAATTAAAAAAAGAAGTAGAGGAAAAATATAAAAATAAGCTTTCAGATGATACTATAGAAAATATTATTCAAAATAGACTTCAAGAAGAATTAACATTAGGAATTCAAACAATCCAATATCAAATTAATACCTTTATGGCTACAAATGGTCAATCACCTTTTATTACACTTTTTTTAGAATTAAGTGAAAATGACCAATACCAAAAAGAAAATGCCATGATAATACAAGAAATTTTAAATCAAAGAATTAAAGGAATACAAAATGAAAATGGAATATATGTTACTCCTTTGCAACCTAATTTGGTTTATGTCTTAGATGAGCAAAATTGTTTAAAAGGTGGAAAATATGACTACTTAACTAAACTTGCCATAGAATGCTCTTTAAAAAGATTATCTCCAAATTATATATCTGCAAAAAAAATGCGCGAAAATTATAAAAACAATGTATTTAGTCCAATGGGTTGCAGAAATTTTTTATCTCCATGGAAAGATGAAAATGGAAATTATAAATTTGAAGGAAGATTTAATCAAGGAATTGTAAGTATTAATTTACCCCAAATTGCAATTATTGCAGATGGAAATGAAAATGATTTTTGGAAATTACTAGATGAAAGATTAGAATTGTGCAAAGAAGCCTTAATGTGTAGACATTATGCATTAGTTGGTACCTCAGCTAATATAAGCCCTATACATTGGAGACATGGTGCAATAGCTAGATTAAAAGAAAACGAAAAAATAGATAACTTACTATATAATGGATATTCTACAATGTCTCTTGGATATATTGGCATATACGAAATGACTAAATTATTAAAAGGTATTTCACACACTACTGTTGAAGGACATGACTTTGCAATAAAAGTAATGAATTATTTAAAACAGACTATAAATAATTGGAAAAAAGAAACTAATATAGACTTTACTTTATATGGTACACCATCTAACAGTTTATGTTATAAATTTGCAAAAATAGACAAAGAAAACTTTGGTACAATAAAAGATATAACAGACAAAGGATACTATACTAATTCTTATCATATAGACTATAGAGAAAAAATAGATGTATTTGATAAACTCCTATTTGAAAGCGAATTTCAAAACCTTTCTTGTGGTGGTTCATTATCTTTTATTAATATAAATGAAATACCTAATGATATTCCATTTTTTGAAAAAGTTATTAGATTTATTTATGATAATATTCAATATGTTCAATTTACTAATAATGAAAATAAATTTTAATATAAAAAACAAATAAGAATTTGAAATATAAAATTTTCAAATTCTTATTTTTATAATTGTACCTTTAGGCTTGTTGTGTATAGCTTTTATTGTACCATTATGCATATTTACAATAGTTTTTGCAATTGCTAATCCCTATTCCTGTATCTATAAATTCTATTGTTTTTTCTTGCATAGCAGCCATATCTATATAAGGTGCAGCTACCTCTTCTATTAATTTATTTATATTTGTTTCTTCCTTTTCTATTTTGTTATTATTATCATCTGCTCTAGCTAATTCCATTAGTTCTTTTATTAATTTTGTTAATCTTCTTGTTTCTTTTAATGTTAAATTAATCTCTTCTGACTTCTCTATACTTTTCTTATCTGGTTGTGTTAATAGCATTTCTTGCTTAGCTTGTATTATAGTTAAAGGTGTTCTTAATTCATGTGATGCGTTTTGCACAAATTCTGTTTGTTTTTTATAAGCACTAATAATTGGCTTCATTGCTCTTTTAGATAATATGTAACTAACTACAATAAAAATTATAACCAAAATTGCTGTTCCAATTATTAATATATTTAATAAATTTTCTAAAGTTCCTTCTTCTCCATCTACATTTGCTAATATTTGAATATATACTTTTTCATTGTTTTTTGTTGTTTCATAATTAATTGCTCTATAATTATATTTTCCCCCTATCTGAATCTTATATATATTATATAAATTAGAATCTGAAAATTTAATCTCGTTTATGTATCTTTCTAAATTTCCAAGCTCATCTTCATTTTGTATTTTTCCGTTTGAATCTCTTTCTATTTTAATTAATCTAGGATTTATATCTCTTTTTTCTTCTGGCATAGTTGGATTTTTGGCAAAACTGTTATCTGGTCTTATTGGTCTTTTTTCACTGCCAATTTCATAAATTGAATTTTCTAATTGCTTGTCTATATCTTTATATAAAAAAAATACTACTTGGTTATAAATAACTAAATCAAAAATAAATAGAATAATTGTATATATTATAAAATTTATTAACATATTTTTTATTAATTGTTTTTTTATTTCCTTTTTTTCATCCATTTTATTTCTCCTTACTTATCACTTAGCATATATCCAACGCCTCTTATTGTTTTTATGTATTTATCGTATCCAAATTCTTTTAAAGTTTTTCTTAATCCACTTGCATAAACTTCTACAACATTTGTTGTTGTTTCTGAATTAAATCCCCATATTTTATCAAATATTTGCTCTTTGGTAATTATTGTATTTCTAAATCCCATAAGATATTCTAACATGTCAAATTGCTTTCCTTGTAGCAGAATTTTATTGTCTTTAATTTGGGCTTCTCTTGTATTTAAGTTTATAATTAAATCCTTAAACTGTAATAAGTCTGAAGAATAATTTTGTTTTGTTCTTCTCATTATAGCTTCTATTCTTGCTAACAATTCTTTACTTTCAAATGGTTTAACTAAATAATCGTCTGCCCCATATTGAAAACCTTTTAATTTGTCTTCTAATCCGTCTTTTGCAGTTAATATTAAAACTGGTGTATATACTTTTTCTTTTCTTAAATTATTTAATACTTCATATCCAGACATTTCTGGCAACATTAAGTCAAGAATAATTAAATCATATATATCACTTCTTGCTATAAGATATGCATCTTCTCCAGAATACTCTTGTTCTACATCATATTTATTTTCAATACATTGTTTTATTGTATCTGATAAAATTGGGTCATCTTCTACTAATAAAATTCTCATACTTTATCTCCTTTGAACTTTATTTCTCTTATTAATATTTCTAATTATACCAAAAAGAACAAATGAATTTCAATATTCGTTTGCTCTTTTAATTATATTTTATTCCTTTATTTCTTTTGATAGTTTTCCTATTGCTTTTGTTTCTATTCTAGATACGTAAGAACGTGATATTCCCATCATTTGTGCTATTTCGTTTTGAGTTTTGGGCTTATTTCCATCTAATCCAAACCTTAATTCAATAATTGTTTTTTCTCTATCTTTTAAAACATTTTTAATTTTTTCGTATAGTATTTTTACTTTCATTTTTAAGTCAACTTCATCTTCTATATTTCTTTCGTTATTTTCTAGTACCTCTTGCAATGTTACAACATTATCATCTTTGTCTTTTCCAATTGGTTCATTTAAATAGACTTCTGCATTTAATTTTTTAGTTGCTCTTAAATGCATTAGTATTTCATTATCTATACATCTTGAAACATATGTAGAAAGTCTAGCTCCTTTTTCCACCTTAAAGCTCCTTATTCCTTTTATAAGCCCAATAGTTCCGATTGATATTAAATCATCTTGCTCGACTTTTGTATTTGCATATTTTTTAGCAACATGTGCTACTAATCTTAAGTTTCTTTCTATAAGTAAATTTCTAGCTTCTTCATCGCCACTTGCCATTTTTTCCAAATATATTTTTTCCTCTTCCGATGACAATGGCTCTGGAAATAAATTGCTTCCTTGTATATATCCAGTTAAAAATACTGCTGATTTTAAAAATTGTAAAATTCCTATTACTCCTACACTACAAAGTGCTGAAACCATAAATGCACCTCCAAATTCTTTATACATAAATTGTATGTTTAAAAAATTTAAAAGTGCATGACCTATTAAATTAATTTTTTATTTTTATTTTTTTATATAATTTATTGCTTCTTCTACTGTATTTACTATTTTATACAATTCCTTAGTCGAAGTTTCTGCAAATTCCTCTTTATAAACTTTTTCTAGCATATTTATAAATTCGTTATAATATCCAAAATTATTAACTATAACAATTTTATTTTTGTGCTCTCCTGCTCTTTTGGTTTCTATAGTACTCATTATTTCATATATAGTTCCTATTCCTCCTGGCATAAATAAACATACATCTGAATTTTTTATTGATTCATCTGTTCTTTCATTTATTGTATTTGTAACTATATCAATCTTTTCTTTTATGTTTGTTGTGTATTTTTTATATATTTTTGGAACTGTTAGAATTATTTTTTTATCTGTTCTTTTTTTCATATTACTATATAATTTTCCAATAAATCCTCTTAAATCTGCACAGCATAATACTTCAAAGTCATTTTCTAATATTAATTCTACTAATTTATTTCCTTCTTCTATGTATTTATTATCTATATTCTCACTTACTGATCCACCTATAAATATTCTCATTTTCAACAAACAATCTAAAAAGTACACCTCTGAACTTTTATCAAATCCTACCTCTTTGCAATTTATTTTATAAATTTGTTTCAAATCCGGATCTAAAAATAGGCAATCAAATATTTTAGAAAAAATATCTGAACAATTGTTGCTACCTAAAAATTTAGGTGAATTTATTCTCAGC